>NZ_HF991014.1:0-52065 GCF_000432295.1 Bacteroides sp. CAG:189 | reverse complement strand
TATTAAGGCTGTTTTCATTTCATTCTTTAATTAAATTGATAACACGAAAAGATGTATTCAAAACAGTCTATCAGATTAATTTGAACACATCCTTGATTTGGACACAAAAAGAGGATACCACCTTTTCTCAGTGATACCCTCTTCGGTGTATATCTTTTTCTTATGGTAGTTTTTTTTGTTCTGACAGTGGTAATACTTGATAAAGTCTTAGCCGACCTATTAATTGACAATACTGTTGAATTGTTAATCTAGTGCGTCCTAGATTCTCTAAAAGTCTTAGATTTACTTCTGATTCAAAAGACGTGAATAGTTTTATTGCCGATTGGTATATATCCAAATCAGACATAGCTTCCAGTTTCTCTTTTAATCCATCACAAGTTAGCATGAGATTTGAACAAACCTTTACTCGGTAACCGATGAATATTTTAAATTTCTCCGGACTTTTCCTTGAATAAAGATTTTCTTCGTGATAACTGCGTACACCGCCTATACAAAGATATACTTCTTCTCCATTGAGTGTTTTACTTATGGATTTAATCTCAAAGCAAAATGCCATTCTTTGATAAAACAAAGTCTTTTCATCTTCTCTGAGTTCGCTTGCTTTTTTATGGAGAGCAGTCGGAATTCTGCCAATAACCAGATCAGACCAGTTTCAATCTTCTCAAATTTGGTCATAATTATTCTTCTGTTTTAAATCCTACGGGATTTGGTTTCTGTTGAGTTCTCCTTTTAATAAAGGATTCTATGTAATCAAACGCTTCCAAAAGATGCGCTATGATTCCTATAAACTTTACTACTTCAATAATCAATTTTAATTTTTTCATTTCTATTTTCCCCTTATTTTTTAATTGTTAATAATTTATTGTTTCTATTTATTTCATTAATAAGGCGATCAGAGGAGTATGGGAGGTGAGGTAAACAGGTGAGCAGTGAGAAGAAAAAAAATAAAGAGAGCCTTTAGCTCCCTGATTGAGAAAGAATATAAATACGAGAAAATCCCCACTTCCAGTGATTATATCTAATGTATAATCTAACTAAAAACAGGGATTTGGTCTCTCGGTAGCTGATTCGGAAACTACCGTTTTATTTAATCTTATTTTTATCTATTATTCTTCATATATAAGGATTTGGAGGCTTTGTAGGAGTGTTTTTTGAGTAAAGTTCATAATATGTATCAACTTATCAATAAAATAGTTGTTTAATATTCACATATTAACTACATTTGCATAAACTCATACTCATAACAAAAGATGGAATACATCAACAAATTTCATAAAGAATGGATAGAGCGTACCCGCCAATCAATAGCCTCTTGGAGCAAGCAGCCTCTATCATTAGAAGAAAAAAGGAAGCAGCAGGAACGCTTGAACCAACAGAAAGTTATAAGAGAGGGCAAATCGAAGAACTGATTTCATTTGCCAATTCTAATAACTTATGGATTTCTTTCTCTGAACTGAACATAGAATTCTTAAGTAAGGGAGGAGAAAATGAAGTTTATACAGGGGACAAAGACGATATTGTTGTCAAGCTAAACAATTTTGAATACGCAGGCGATGATTTAGGAAATTTCTTCATTCGTATTTCTGCACATAATAAGTTCTTCAGTAATGTTCCCTATCACATGATTGGCTTTGCCTATAACAGTCAACATGAATTTTGTGCAGTTCTTATACAGCCCTATATCTTAGCTGAACGTGAAGCTACAGAAAGTAAAATTGCTGAATACATGAAAGCACTTGGTTTCGAGATGGACTACATAGATGAATTCCATAATGAACAATACGAAATCTTTGATGCTGTTCCTAACAATGTACTCTATGGGATTGATAATGATTTATATTTTATTGATACACAAATAAGAAGGAAAGAAAAATAAAACCACTATCTTTACACAGTGATAAAGGGTATAAATAAGTTCTTTATGACTTATTCACGACCAATTATTCAAAATACAGAGATTTGTAATCTGGAGCGTTCTTTTAAGTACTTAAATATTTATCTGTAAAATAAGCATTTAGAATAATGTTTGATTGTTTTACGGGGATACAGTGTCGCTGCTTCTTATGGTATGACGGACACGATGGGACGTATGCACTCAGATGCTCAGTTCGCCGGTTCTTCATCCGTTCCCGCTCACGTAGAAATGATGGGATTCCTGGGAATTGGTAACAATCCTATGGTAGGTTGTACAGTGGCTTGTGCGTTTGACATAGCTCAGGCTTTAGCTAAGTAATTTAACTATTACAATATAATAAATCCCTGTAACTGATAATGTTATGGGGATTTTCATTATATATACTGCATGAACAGATAGTATTTCTTCATAACTTCTCGCTTACTATTCTCTCATAATCGGCCGTGATTAAATGACGAAATTGGAATGAATCATAGCACAAATTGAAATTGTTTATCTAAGGTTAAGCGTGACTTATTGTGATCATTCCACCAAATCTTAATAAGAACACTTATTCAACAGATCTGTAATGTCAAAAAATTAAAAGAAGAAAAAGAATCGTACACCAATAATTGACTATATTTGCATGTTTTTTAAAAGAAGCTTATACAAGTCAATAACACAAAAGAATTTATAAATACATTAATGAACGCATTATCTAATCTTTACCATACTATAGAAGCAAAGCCGAAAACAGCTTTTGGCATTACATTTTTATTCCTTATCGCCTATCAACTAATTTCTGCTTTTATCGGATTCGAGTTATGTGACTCCGGGTTTTATATGGTTTTTTACGATAACATATTTCAAAATCCGGAATGCGTGGAATACAACTTTATGTATTACTTGAGCGGGGTCATTGGTGGTGCTTTTATGACACTGTTTCCTGATGCAGGGATATTCGATATGCGCATATTGGGAATAGTCAATAATATGATAATCATCTATCTATTATATAAACTATTTAGAAAACAGATTCCAATGTCGGCTATAATCATAGGTTGTGTCTTGGTCACGATATCTTATATAGCCATGCCGATGACTTTTTACAATGATCTTATAACCAGTCTCTTGTATACGACAGCTATCTTTTATATATTTAAAGGGCTAAACAGAAATAAATATCTATATTTCATCATAAGTGGTATCATAATAGGAATCAACTCTTTCTCACGCATTCCCAATATATTAGATTACGGAATCATATTATTGGTCATATTGCATGCTCTTTATTATAGAGAAACAGTTTGTCTCTGCATCAACAGATGCCTGGTATTTACAGTTTCGTTTATTATAGGAATAATGGGTATCATCAGTCTAATGAAAGTCTGGGGACATTATGAACCTTTCGTCAATAACATGCGTGAGTTGCTCTTTATAGCAGAAGATGATAGCGGTACGAGTTCCCATACCCTATCCAATATGATATTTGCACAAGTACGAATCTATTATTTAGTTCTCAAATTAGGAATAAAGATTGTTTTACTTTATATTATATTTTGGGGATCTGCTAAATATATAAAAAAGGAGGTGGTATTATTGCCTGTCCGGATCATCGTTTTCTCTTTACTTGCCATTCTCTTTTATAAAGAGAACGTAGTATTCACTTTGTGCGCTTTCAGTATGGTCGGGATATTGGGAAATATCGTTCTGAACAAAGATAAAGAGATAAAAATGCTATCATGGGCCGGACTCTCGATGATCATGATCATACCTCTCGGCAGTGATGGAGGCATGGTCAATAACGGAAGCATCATCTATTGGTTAGGGATGCCTATGGCAATCTCATTCTATCTATCGATTCAAAATATTCATATTCCAGCCATACCGCAATGGGCTGTCAGACAAACATTGCTGCTTACATTGGGGATATATATCCTTGCATGTGGAGCAAAGGCCATATGTGACGGAGTATACTTTGATGGTGGTCCGCTTTTCGAAAAGCGATATTCTATTCAAAACGACAGAGTTAAACATATTTATACGAGCCGGGAAAGGGCACAGATTCTCAATGACTTGTTAATAGGAATAAAACCTTATATCAAACAAGGCGATCACCTATTTGCTTATGGCAGTATTCCAGCTATAAATTATATGACACGCACCAAACCTTTTATCGGATGCTCCTGGCCGGAATTATTAGGAGAACCTCTGTTTAGACACAAATTAAATAATTACAGTGGTCCGCTTCCTGCTATATTGCGACAAAAATTCAACAGTATAGGCAAAGAGTTCGGAGAACCAAGCGAAAACTACCTGATTGACTGTGGTATTGAGACAGGTCCTTTCAGAAGTAATAAAAAGCATAGGGTAATAAACGAATTTATAGAAAAAAATAAATATAAGACTGTATTCGAAAACCAATATTTTGTGCTATATCTGCCCGAAAAATAAGATGATAAAAGAAAAAATCTTATTTCAAATACCGAAATTGTTTTTTCATTGAAATACATCCATAGAATATAGACTTTTCATTATCTTTGTTCATTGAACGATAAATTCTTTGAACTATGAAACGGACAGTCATTATCCCGGTTCTTCTTTCTTGCCTTTCGATTATCATCATTGGCCTGAACTCATGTGCAGGCAGTCAGAAAGAAATCATTCCTTCTTCGGAATTTGCTCCGTACATCAATGCCTACACAGGCGGAGTTATCTCACAATCGTCTCCCATACGGATAGAATTGACCCAAGATCAACCCGTAGTGGACTTAAATAATGAGCTGAAAGAGAATCCGTTTCATTTCTCACCTTCACTGAAAGGAAAAGCGTATTGGGTAAGCAACAATACGATTGAATTTCTTCCGGAAGAAGGAGCTCTGAAACAAGGAACAATGTACGAAGGCTCATTCCAATTGGGAGAATTCGTCACTGTGGATAAACGATTGAAAGAATTCAACTTCTCCTTCCGCGTGCAGGAGAAGAATTTCTCATTGGCGATGGAACCGTTGGATATAACTGCTACAGCTCCCGATTATGCTTCGGTAAAAGGAGAGATTCGTTTCAGCGACAAAATAGACAACGCACAGGTAGAAAAAATCCTATCAGCCAGTGGTAACGGGACTTCTTCCTATAACATTTCAATAGAGGGGACCGGGAATCCGACACGATATACTTTCAGCATCGGCCGTATTCCGAGAGCAGAAAAAGATTATGAACTGGAAATTAAGCTGGATGGAAAAGCGGCCGGCATCGACCGGAAAATGGTAGAAAAGATCACAATACCTGCCAAAAACATCTTTCGCTTCATGTCTGCCCAACGAATCGAACAGCCCGAAAACGGAATACAGATCTCTTTCTCGGATCCGGTATCGGACACTCAGGACTTGAAAGGGCTGATCGAAATTCCGGAACTCTCTTCGTATACATTCCAAGTGATAAACGATAAGGTAAATGTGTACTTTGAACCTAACCGGGCCAACAAGTTGACATTAAGAATATACGAAGGAGTGAAAAATATGGAAGGGAAAAGGTTAGGTACCTCCCACTCTATCTCTTTCAGCCAGCCCAGCCTGAAACCACAAGTGGAACTGCGTACGGAAGCAGCGATCCTACCCGACTCAAAGAATCTGATAGTACCTTTCCGGGCAGTCAGCCTGCATGCTGTAGATCTGAGTGTTATCCGCATCTACGAAAGTAATGTACTGATGTTCATGCAGAGTAATTCTTTGGCATCTTCCAACGAATTGAGACGCTCGGGGCGATTGGTTTATAAACAGACTTTGCATCTGGACAGAGACCCTTCGAAAGACATTCGCAAATGGGAAGATTATTCGATCGACCTTTCCGGATTGATAAACCAGGAGCCGGGTGCTATTTATCGCATCATACTTTCATTCAAACAGGCATATTCCGCCTATCCATGCGGAGAAGAGGATAAGGAACTACAAATTTCCGAGGGTCCGGAAAGATTGACTAAAGTATCTTCGGGCCAGCTGTCGGAAGAAGATGAAGCAGAATGGGATACCCCGCAGGCCTACTATTATTATAACGGTTCGGAAAAGATGGACTGGCGGAAATACCGTTGGGAAGAACGGGACAATCCTTGCCATATTTCTTATTATATGGGTTCGGACCGCACGGCATCCTGTAATGTACTCGCCTCCAACTTAGGCATGATTGTAAAACGGAACTCTGTTAACAAATTATGGGTAACAGTCAACAATATACTCGACACAGCTCCGGTAGAGAAAGCCAAAGTAACCGCTTATAGCTTTCAATTGCAACCGGTAGGTGAAGCAGAAACCGACAAAAACGGGTTTGCCGTTATTGACACGAAAGGAGTGCCTTTCATCGTAGTAGCGGAAGCCGGAAAACAAAAGGCCTATGTAAGAGTAGCCGATGGTGAAGAACAATCCGTAAGTCGTTTCGATGTCGGTGGCAAGGATATACAGAAAGGGTTGAAAGGCTTTATATATGGCGAAAGAGGGGTATGGCGCCCCGGAGATACCCTGCATATCTCGTTCATGCTCGAAGACCGTAACAAACGAATACCCGACAAGCATCCCGTAGCATTGGAAATTTACAACCCGAGAGGGCAATTCTACAATAAACTCATTTCTACAAACGGAATGAACGGACTCTATACATTTGCCGTACCGACAAAAACGGAAGACCCTACCGGATTATGGAATGCTTATGTAAAAGTGGGAGGAACCGCTTTCCATAAATCACTGCGGATAGAGACCGTAAAACCTAACCGATTGAAAATAAACCTGCAATTGCCGGGGAATATACTGAAAGCCACAGACGGAGAAGTACGAGCCACCTTGTCATCGGCATGGCTGACAGGTGCCAAAGCTTCACGGCTGAAAACCAAAGTAGAGATGTCGTTATCCAAAGTCAACACGCAATTCAAGAATTATGGACAGTATATCTTCAACAATCCGGCTACGGAATTTACCTCTTCACGGACAGATGTATTCAGTGGAATGCTGGATACAGAAGGAGACGCTTCGTTTACGCTCAAACTGCCGGAATCGGGAAATGCGCCCGGAATGTTACAGGCGAATATCACGGCCAGAGTATTCGAACCGGGCGGAGATGCAAGTATCTATACCATGAGTGTGCCCTACTCTCCTTTCAGCTCGTATGTAGGTATCAATCTGAATCAGCCTAAAGGCAAATATATCGAGACTGATAAAGATCATATTTTTGATATTGTGACTGTAACCCCGGAAGGGAAGCCGGTAAACCGTTCGGGACTGGAATATAAGATTTATCGTATCGACTGGAGCTGGTGGTGGGAAAACTCCCGCGAGTCTTTTGAGACGTACGTCAACAGTAGTTCCTACACGCCGGTAGCTACCGGAAAGATAAACACTGTGAATGGAAAAGGCAGTTTCAAATTCCGGATTGACTATCCGGGTTGGGGACGTTATCTGGTATATGTCAAGGATACGGAAAGCGGACATGCCACCGGAGGCACGGTATACGTAGACTGGCCGGAGTGGCGTGGACGTTCGTCTAAAACCGATCCTAACGGTATCAAGATGCTGGCCTTCTCTATCGATAAAGACTCTTATGAAATAGGCGAAACAGTAACAGCTATTATCCCTGCATCGGCGGGAGGACGGGCACTTGCCACGTTGGAAAACGGTTCAACCGTACTGCAACGCGAATGGATAGACGTTTCGGGCAAGGAAGATACGAAATATCAGTTTAAGGTAACGCCGGAAATGGCCCCGAACGTTTATCTGCACATCAGCCTGCTGCAACCTCATGCACAAACGATCAACGACTTACCGATCCGTATGTATGGAGTGATGCCGGTATTCGTAACCAATAGAGAGACTGTGCTCGAACCGCAGATTCAAATGCCGGACGTACTGCGCCCCGAAACGGAATTCAGCGTAACAGTAAGTGAGAAGAAGGGAAAAGCGATGACCTATACCTTGGCGATTGTGGACGACGGGTTACTGGATCTGACCAATTTCAAGACTCCCGACCCCTGGAATGACTTTTATGCCCGTGAGGCATTGGGCATCCGGACATGGGATATGTACGACGATGTGTTGGGCACTTATACCGGCAGTTATAATTCGCTATTCAGTACCGGAGGTGACGAAACCTTAAAACCCGCAGACACGAAAGCCAATCGTTTCAAACCGGTAGTACGCTTCATCGGCCCGTTCAGCCTAAGCAAGGGAAAGAGCCGGACGCACCGGATAACCCTTCCGATGTATGTAGGTTCGGTACGTACCATGGTGGTAGCCGGAGAAAACGGTGCTTACGGACATGTAGAGAAGACGACTCCGGTACGTACACCACTGATGATTCTTTCCACACTCCCACGTGTACTCAGTACCCAAGAAGAGATTTTGTTGCCGGTCAACATATTCGCCATGGAGAAAGAGGTGAAAAATGTAAAAGTATCCGTTTCTGTATCAGGCAGTGCACAAGTAAATGGCGAACATCAGCAATCCGTAACGTTTGCAGAACCCGGCGACCAGTTGGTCTATTTCAGACTAAAAACCGGTAGTAAGCCGGGGAAAACCACTGTACGGCTGACGGCTGAAGGAGCTGGCAAGAAAGTTTCGGAAACCATCGAAATAGAAGTGCGTAATCCGAATCCGGCCATCACCCTGCGCGAAAGCAAATGGATAGAAAGCGGACAAAGCTGCGAACTCTCTTATAAGCCGGGTAGTAATTCACCCGAAAACAGCGCGAAATTAGAGGTGTCACGTATCCCATCGGTGGACATCAGCCGCCGGTTCGATTTTCTGTATAATTATCAACATTACTGCACAGAGCAGTTGACATCGAAAGCCCTTCCGTTGTTGTTTGTCGGCCAGTTCAAAGCAGTAGATGAAGCAGAAGCCGGTAAGATAAAAGCGAATGTACAGGAAGCTATCAAGCAACTTTACAGCCGGCAGTTACCCAACGGAGGATTCGTATATTGGCCGGGCAATGCTTCTGCCAATGAATGGATCACCTCCTATGCCGGAATGTTCTTAGTGATGGCACAAGAAAAAGGATATGCCGTAAATGCCAATGTGCTGAATAAATGGAAACGATTCCAGCGCTCGGCTGCACAGAACTGGCGTACGCCTCAACAAAACACCGGCTATTATTGGCAATCGGATTTACAGCAGGCTTTCCGCTTATATACATTAGCGTTGGCAGGCGCACCGGAACACGGAGCGATGAACCGGATGAAAGAGATGCAGCAAGATCTTTCGTTGCAAGCCAAATGGAGACTGGCCGCCGCTTATGCGCTGAACGGAAAAACGAAAGCCGCCAATGAACTGGTATTTAATGCCAAGACAACCGTAGAGCCTTATTCGCCTTCGGCCGGAAGTTATGTGTACGGTTCGTACGATCGCGACGAAGCCATGATATTGGAGACCTTATTGCTCATGGGGCGTGAACGGGAAGCATTCACGCAGGCACAAAAGGTTTCAAAGAATTTGTCACGTGAAGATTGGTTCAGCACACAATCCACCGCATTTGCATTAATGGCAATGGGCCGGTTGGCAGAAAAATTATCGGGTACTCTCGACTTCACCTGGACGATATACGGCAAACAACAACCGGCGGTAAAATCGGCTAAGGCCGTATTCGAGAAAGCGTTGTCTGTTGCACCCGGTGGCGGCTCGGTTACTGTAAAAAACAATGGTAAGGGAGCTTTGAATGTGGACTTGATAACCAAAACACAACTACTGAACGATACCCTGCCGGCCTTGTCAAACAACCTGCGCCTTGACGTAAAGTATACGGATATGAACGGAACAGCTATTGCCCCCGAAGCCCTGAAACAAGGCAGCGACTTTATGGCAGTGGTCACCGTAGCCAACATCAGCGGCACTACCGACTATTCGGATATTGCCCTGACTCACATCATACCATCGGGTTGGGAAATATACAATGAGCGCATGACAACCGATCCGGAAAAGGCCAACAGTGCAGATAGCAACAACAGCTATTCCTACCGGGATATCCGCGATGACCGTGTACTGACCTATTTCAACCTGAAACGAGGACAGTATAAAACATTCACCGTACGGCTGCAAGCCACCTATGCAGGTACATTCGTACTACCGGCTATCCAATGCGAAGCAATGTATGATGCCGGAGCACAGGCGAGGACACGGGCCGGCAAAGCAATCGTCGAACGGTAAAAACTGCGGATAAACGCAGGCAAGAGACAGGAATGAAAAGATGGAAAAAGAAAAAAAGCCGGATAATCGGAGGGGGCATTACCCTTCTGATTGTCTGGTATATCTTTTGCCTTCCCCGGCAACTGTTTCATGTGCCCTACTCTACCGTTGTAGCCGACCGTCACCATGAACTGCTCGGTGCCCGCATCGCTCCGGACGGACAATGGCGCTTTCCTCCACGCACCACCACACCGGAAAAGATTAAAACCTGCCTTTTAGCATTCGAAGACAATCATTTCTATTGGCACTGGGGAGTAGACCCGTTGGCAACCGGCAGGGCCATCTATCAGAACCTAAAAGCCGGTCGCATCATCAGTGGAGGAAGTACGCTTACGATGCAAACGATTCGCCTTGCCCGGAATAAGCCACGCACGTTCACCGAGAAATTTATCGAAATGATATGGGCCACCCGGTTGGAGTTCCGTTATTCCAAAGAAAAGATACTCTCTTTATATATCTCCCACGCCCCTTTCGGAGGAAACGTAGTGGGGCTGGATGCTGCTGCCTGGCGATACTTCGGGCATGCAGCAGAAGACTTGTCGTGGGCCGAAGCGGCCATGCTCGCCGTACTTCCCAATTCACCCGCCATGATACATCTTTCCAAAAGCCGTCAGTCCTTGCTCGACAAGCGTAACCGCCTGCTGACACGTCTTCACAAGAACGGCACATTGAGCGACTCCGATTATGAGCTTGCCCTCAGTGAACCTCTGCCACAGGAACCCAAACCCTTACCACAGACAGCCCCACATCTGACCGACTATTTCTATCGGACCCGTAACGGAACTTACTCGGTGAGTACCATCGACCGTGGAATACAACTACAAGTGGAAGAACTGGTAGAACGCTGGAACAACGAATTCTCCCGCAGTGACATCCGCAACATGGCCATACTCGTTATCGACATAGAGAAAAACCAGCCCATTGCCTACTGTGGCAACCTGCACTTCAACAAAGAGAGAAGCGGTAATCAAGTAGACATCATCCGTGCACCGCGTAGCACGGGAAGTATTCTAAAACCCTTTCTTTACTATGCCATGCTGCAGGAAGGCAGCATCCTTCCCCACACGCTGCTACCGGATGTTCCTATAAATATCAACGGCTTTGCTCCACAAAATTTCAGCCAACAGTTCGAAGGTGCCGTTCCGGCATCGGAAGCGATTGCGCGCTCTCTGAATATTCCGACCGTCAGCATGTTGCAGCATTACGGCGTTCCCAAATTCTACAACCTGCTCAAACAGATCGGTCTCACTACCCTTACCCGCCCGGCTTCCCATTATGGATTATCACTTATCTTAGGAGGAGCCGAAGGTACTTTATGGGACATTACTGTGGCTTACGCCGAAATGGCACGTTGCCTGAAAGGATTGGATAAGACAGATTGCTCTTTATTACTCTCCGATTCCACCCGGCATCTGCCATCTGCCAACTCACATGTCTCACTTTCTCCGGGTGCCGTCTGGCAAACCTTCGATGCCATTAAAGAAGTAAACCGACCGGAAGAGATAGACTGGCGCACCATCCCGTCTATGCAGACCATTGCCTGGAAAACGGGAACGAGTTACGGCTTCCGTGATGCATGGGCCGTAGGAGTTACTCCCCGTTATGCTGTCGGCGTATGGGTGGGCAACGCAACCGGAGAAGGAAAACCGGGCTTGGTAGGAGCACGTACGGCAGGACCTGTCCTATTCGATGTATTCAATCTTCTTCCGTCTTCCCCATGGTTCGACAGACCATCCGGAATATTTGCCGATGCCGAAGTATGCCGACTTTCCGGACATCTGAAAGGACGTTTCTGCGAAGAGACGGATACGACACTGATACTCCCTGCCGGATTAAAGACCGAAGCCTGCCCGTACCATCATCTCATCAACCTGTCGGCCGATGGAACTTCCCGCATCTACGAAAGTTGCATCGACATGGAGCCTACCATTCGAAAAAGCTGGTTTACCCTGCCTCCCGTATGGGAATGGTATTACAAACAGCACCACCCGGAATATAAACCACTCCCTCCTTTCAAACCCGGATGCGGCGAAGATGTGTTCCGCCCCATGCAATTTGTCTACCCTACGATGAATGCCCGGGTATTCCTCCCTAAACAGTTGGATGGCAGCAAAGGGCAACTGAACGTTGAACTGGTACACAACAATCCGAAAGCAACCGTATACTGGCATCTCGACAACAACTACCTGAGCGAGACACAAGACTTCCACAAGATATCTTTCCTTCCCGCTTCCGGAAAACACTCCCTGACAGCAGTAGACAACGAAGGAAATACGGTTTCGGTGACTTTCTTTGTAGAGTAAATCCAATCTTCGTATCTTTGCCCCTATGAAACAGACTTTGAAAGAAAACGGAGGACTACCGGCATCCATACTTTGGACATTGGCTATCGTTGCCGGCATATCCGTAGCCAACCTCTACTACAATCAGCCGTTGCTGAACATGATACGCCACGATCTGGGTGTCTCGGAATTTAAAACCAACCTTATAGCAATGGTCACCCAGATAGGCTATGCACTCGGATTATTATTCATCATCCCTTTGGGTGACCTGTATCAACGAAAGAAAATCATTGTCACGAACTTTGCCATACTGATCGTCTCCCTGCTGACCATTGCGTTAGCACCCAATATACACATTATATTAATAGCTTCATTTCTAACAGGAATCTGTTCGGTGATACCACAGATATTTGTTCCGATAGCTTCCCAATTTTCGAAACCCGAGAACAAAGGAAGAAATGTAGGTATCGTTATCTCCGGATTGCTGACGGGTATTCTTGCTTCGCGTGTTATCAGCGGTTTTATCGGTGAAGTGTTCGGATGGAGAGAAATGTATCACATCGCGGCCGCATTGATGTTGATATGCGGAATTGTTGTAATGAAAGTATTGCCGGATATCCGTCCCACATTCAAAGGAAAATACAGTGATCTGATGAAATCGTTGTTTCTTCTCCTGAAAGAATATCCCTTATTGCGGATTTATTCCATACGGGCAGCACTGGCATTCGGTTCATTTCTCGCCATGTGGTCGTGTCTGGCATTCAAGATGGGACAAGCCCCTTTCTATGCAGGAAGCAATGTCATCGGCATGTTAGGACTCTGTGGAATAGCAGGTGCACTCTCTGCCTCCGTAGTAGGGAAGTATGTCAGGAGAGTGGGAGTTCGCCGGTTCAACTTCATCGGTTGCGGGTTGATACTCTTTGCCTGGTTCCTGCTTTTTGCAGGAGAAAACACCTATTTCGGTATTGTAGCAGGCATCATCATTATCGACATAGGCATGCAATGTATCCAGTTAAGTAATCAGGCCAGCATCTTCGAGCTCTGTCCCGGCGCATCCAACCGTGTCAACACGATTTTTATGACGACTTACTTTGTCGGCGGTTCGATGGGGACCTTTTTGGCTGGAAGTGCCTGGCAAGCATTCGGCTGGCATGGAGTCATAGGAATGGGAGTTTTACTGACAAGTTGCTCACTGCTTATCACTTTTTTTTCGCGAAAGTGAACCCAAAGGGTGGTTTCATTTGTTGTTAAGAACATCAATCCAAAATTTAATATATGAAATACGGGGTCAACAGACAAATTTTACTCATTACTGCCGGTATCGTGTGGATAGTGGCAGGAACAAATATACTGCGGATAGGAATCGTGACATGGCTCAGTGATTCACAGTATTGGCTGTTTAAAATAGGAGAGGCCACGATCGTATTTCTTCTTTTCTTTGTACTCATATTCAGAAGATTATATTACAAGCATACCGAACGCATCATTCAGAAGAAACCGGAAAAGAACTGCCCGTTCTCTTTCTTTGATGTAAAGAGCTGGATCGTCATGATTTTCATGATCTCTATGGGAATCAGTATTCGAAGCCTGCATTTGCTACCCAACAGTTTCATATCCGTATTTTATACCGGACTGTCACTGGCCTTAATCGCCACCGGTGCACTGTTCATCCGCTATTGGTGGCAGAAACGCCATCAACTGAGCACTTAACGCTGTACTCGTCCGGAAGCATCACCGTTCATCAGTGCTTCCACTTCAGCGACAGTCGCCAGATTGAAATCTCCGTAGAATGTATTTTTCAGACAGGAAGCCGCTAAAGCAAAATTCAGTGCTTTCTGATCATCATTCGGATAAGTCAACAATCCATAAATAAGTCCACCGACAAAAGCATCTCCCGTACCCACACGGTCTACTTCATGCGCAATGTCATAAATCCCCGTATGCTTTAATGTATTATCCGAATAAAGCACGGCAGCCAACAGATTATGATTGGCCGACAAAGAATTCCGTAATTCAAGGAACATCTTTTTACAACGGGGCACCAATGTCTCCACCTGCCTGCCGACCTTCTCAAATCCCTGCAAATCGAGTTGGTAATCCGTATTTATCGCCTTGAAACCGACAGGAGAAATGCCTAATATCTCTTTATATTCCGGCTCCGCACCAAAAATCACATCACTATACTGCACCAACGGATACATGACATCAGCAGCCGTACGTCCATATTGCCACAAATTCTTACGGAAATTCAAATCACATGAAATAGTCAATCCCATACGATCTGCCGTTTGCAATGCTTCCAAACAGGTATCAGCTCCACTTTGAGACAAAGCAGCAGCAACTCCCGACCAATGAAACCAACCTGCATCGGCAAAAACAGTTTCCCAATCAATCATCCCGGGACGAAGTGTGGAAAAAGAAGAACCGGCACGATCGTACACCACTTTCGAATTGCGAAAAGAAGCTCCGTTTTCAAGGAAGTAAATGCCCATACGATCACCTCCATAAATTATTCCGTCTGTACGAAGTCCGTGGGAACGTAAATCACTGACACAGGCACGGGCTATTTCATTGTCCGGTAGCCGGGTCACAAATTCTGTAGGAATGCCAAAGTTGGCAAGAGATACAGCTACATTGGTTTCACTACCACCAAAAGCGGCCACATAGTCACGAGCTTGTGAAAAACGGAGATTTCCGGGAGCAGTAAGGCGGAGAAGCACTTCTCCGAAAGTAACGATCTTCTTCATAATGTTTCAATAGATTCATTAAATATCCAAAGGTAGTATCAAAAATCTAAGGAGAGATAAACTTTTAATAAATTTTATTGCAAAAGTCACGTATGTAAGCACGCACTTCCTGCCGCTTCATCAACATTATCAGTCTGTTAATGAATATAACGATTGATAGGATCAGATATAAAATTGTGGCGTGCAGATGAACAATATCAAAAATATCTTGTTCTTGCAATAAACGAACAACGTTATTAAACCTAAACAAAAACAAGTTATGAAAAAGTTAATTGCATTATTAGCATTAGTATTGGTAAGTGCATCTACCATGATGTATGCACAAGAATCAGAAAGAGCAGTACGCCGTGCCGACCGTAAAGCACAAAGAGATGCAGAAAGAGCAAGACTGAAAGCAGAAGAACAGGCGGCTGATGCAGTGGCCTACCAGCAAGCAGTACAGGCACTGAAGAACAAACAGTTCGTACTTGAAGCAGATCAAGTAATCTTCCGTAACGGACAAAGTGCGTTCGTATCATCCACAACAAACTTTGTAATGATGAACGGTCAACGCTCTACCGTGCAGGTCGCTTTCAACACTCCATATCCCGGCCCTAACGGAATCGGTGGTGTAACAGTAGACGGTAGTGCATCGGATATGAAAATTACTACTGATAAAAAAGGAAATGTAAACTGCTCATTCAGTGTACAGGGCATCGGTATTTCGGCCCAGATATTTATCTCATTGACCAATGGAGGTAACAATGCTACCGTGACCGTAAACCCGAACTTCAACAACAATACTCTCACATTGAGTGGTAACATCGTACCGTTAGACCAATCGGATGTATTCAAAGGACGTTCCTGGTAATACAAATAAGACGGGCTAAAGGTAAAACCAATCAGGAATTTCAAGAGTGTACACTTTTCACATGCAAGAGTGTACACTCTTCTTATATAAAAGTCCATACTCTTGTCCTGCAAAAGTATAGAGTCCCATAAACACTGGTTATCAACACTTTGAGTTATTTTCACTCGTGTTATATTTCAAAATTCATCAAGGTACGAAACGGTTTATGGAAATAATGAGTATCTTTGAATGGTCAATAAATAAAAAGTAACAATGAACAGTGTATTACGCAAACTCCCGATCGGGATACAGACTTTTGAGGACATCCGCAGAGATAATTATCTGTATGTAGACAAGACCGCTTTCGTGTGGAGAATAGCGAATACAGGAAAACCTTATTTCTTGAGTCGCCCGCGTCGATTTGGAAAAAGCCTGTTGCTTTCTACTTTTGAAGCTTACTTTAAAGGTAAGAAAGAGCTGTTCGAAGGACTGGCCATCGAACAGATGGAAAAAGAATGGAGGCAATTTCCGGTACTGCATCTGGACTTGAATGCTAAAAAATACGAGACCCCGGAAGATTTAAATGCCATGCTTAACCAACATCTTGAAAAATGGGAAAGTCAATATGGCGATGAAAAGAAGGACCGCAGTCCGGAAGAACGATTCAGTTATGTTATCAGCCGTGCCAGTGAACAGGCAGGCTGCGGCGTAGTAGTATTGGTAGACGAATATGATAAACCCCTGTTGCAAACCTTGTGTAACATTCCTTTAATGGAAGAATACCGTCAGACACTGAAAGCATTCTATGGTGTCCTGAAAAGTTCCGACCGTTATCTCCGTTTCGTCTTTCTTACCGGAGTGACGAAGTTTGCACAAGTCAGCGTATTCAATGACCTGAATCAACTGAATGACATCAGTATGAAGCCCCAATATGCCACGATCTGCGGTATCACCATGCAAGAATTAACCCATACTTTCGCACCGGAAATACAACAGTTGGCGGAACACAATGGTTTGACACAGGAAGAAGCTCTTCAAAAGATGAAGATATCGTATGACGGTTATCATTTCTGCGAATTCGCAGAAGGAGTCTTTAACCCTTTCAGCGTACTCAATCTTTTCGACGGATACAAATTCAGCAACTACTGGTTTCAGACAGGTACTCCTACTTTTCTTGTGGAACTGCTCAAAAAAAGCGAATATGATTTACGTACATTGATTGACGGAGTAGAAGCATCCGCCTCTTCATTTACCGAATACCGGATAGATGCCAATAATCCGATTCCACTGATTTATCAGAGCGGTTATCTGACAATAAAAGACTATAATCAAGAATTTGAGATTTATCTGTTGGAATTTCCCAATGATGAAGTGCGCTATGGCTTTATCAATTTTCTAATACCCTTTTACACTTCCGTATTGAACAACGACCAAAGTTTCTATATTGGAAAATTTATTCAAGAGCTACGTACCGGCGATTACGATTCCTTCCTCACCCGCCTACAAGCTTTCTTTGCTGATTTCCCATACGAGTTGAATGATAAAAGCGAACGCCATTATCAAGTGGTATTCTACCTCGTTTTCAAATTAATGGGGCAATTCACCGACGTAGAAATACGCAGTGCACGCGGACGGGCAGACGCTGTTGTGAAGACTCCCGCCTACATCTATATATTTGAATTCAAACTAAATGGAACGGCAGAAGAAGCCTTACAACAAATAGACGATAAAGGATATTTGATTCCTTACCAAGCCGATGGACGCAAACTTATTAAGATAGGTGTTGAGTTTAGTGCCACCGAAAGAAATATCAGCCGGTGGTTACCATGATAAAGAATACGATTCATGAGAGAATATATCATAGCAGATAATCAGGATATCACCAAAGCAGGCATGATGTTTCTGCTCAGTAAGCAGAAAGATGTATCACAACTGCTGGCCGTAGATAATAAAACAGAACTTATCAGAGAATTACGCCTACACCCACAAGCGGTAGTGATCCTCGATTATACTTTATTTGATTTTGCCGGAGCAGATGAATTGATAGTGCTTCGTGAACGTTTTAAGGAGGTGGACTGGCTGCTGTTCTCCGATGAATTGAGCATCGGATTTCTCCGTCAGGTATTATTTAGCAGTATGGCATTCGGAGTAGTTATGAAAGATAACTCGAAAGAGGAGATACTCACCGCTCTCCAATGCGCTTCACGCAAGGAACGTTTCATCTGCAACCACGTAACTAACCTGTTACTGTCCGGAAATATCCAACAGGTATCTTCAAGCACAAATATACAGGAGGATCATTTACTTACCGCCACAGAAAAAAACATTCTCAAAGAAATTGCATCAGGCAAGACTACTAAAGAAATTGCCGCAGAAAAGAACCTGAGCTTTCACACCATCAACAGCCATCGTAAAAATATCTTCCGGAAACTCGGAGTAAACAATGTACACGAAGCCACCAAATATGCAATGCGGGCGGGGATTGTAGATCTGGCGGAATACTATATTTAGTTGAAAGTTGAGAGTTGAAAGTTGAAAGTTACTATGCAGCATAACAGCGCAGCCAACCTTCAACTTTCAACTCTCAACTTTCAACTAAATAACCACTCCGCTTCCTACACACACCTCCGCCTTCTCATCGTAAATCACTCCGAACTGTCCGGGAGCAATACCTTGCAGTTTCTCAGAAGAAAGTACATGACAGGTGTTACCTTTACGGACAAGACGTCCTTTAATAAATTCCGGAGTATGACGAATCTTGAAGGTTATATTTACTTCATTCGAGCCTTCCTCCCAAGGGTTTCCGGTGATAAAATGAAAATCGGAAAGAGAAAACTCCGTACCATATTGTGCTTCTGTGTCATAGCCATGAGACACATAAATAATATTCTCTTCAATGTTCTTCTTTATCACAAACCAAGGGCCGCCACCCAATCCCAATCCTTTACGCTGACCGATAGTGTGAAACCAATATCCCCGGTGAGTTCCGATCCGTTTCCCTGTCTCCCACTCGACCACCGCTCCTTCTTTCTCTCCAAGAAAACGGCGGACAAAATCATTGTAGTTTATCTTACCCAAGAAGCAAATGCCTTGGCTGTCTTTTCTACGCGCATTAGGAAGTTTCGCATTTTGTGCTATCTCGCGCACTTCATGTTTCATCAAATGACCGATAGGAAACATCAGTTTGGAAACTTGAAGATAATCAATCTGAGCAAGAAAATCAGTCTGATCTTTCACGGGATCTTTGGCTGTACCAAGCCAAATCTTCCTATCCCGCAATAATGTAGTAGCATAATGCCCTGTTGCCGTAAAGTCGAAATCTTTCCCGACACGCTGCTCAAAACAACCGAATTTAATCAACTTATTACACATCACATCGGGATTGGGTGTCTGCCCTTTCCGTATCTTATCGATAGCATAGGCTGCCACATTGTCCCAATATTCACGATGCAGATCGACTATTTCCAATGGCAAGCCATACCTCCGGGCCGTAGCCGTGGCAAGTTCTATGTCCTCTTCGGCAGAACAGTCCATGTATTCCGCACCGTCCATACCTATTTTAATATAAAACAACGACGGTTTATACCCCTGCTCACAAAGGAGATGAACGACTACCGAGCTGTCTACCCCACCCGATACTAAAGCTGCTATATTCTTCATGACGGCAAAGATAAAGCAAACGATGTTTACAGGCTATCACACATTAAAGGCATTTTTATACCACAATTGTGGTAGATAAGCGAAGTATTTCCTACATTTGCAACTTCTAAAGACGATAAAGATATGAAGATAAGAAACATACTGTTCACCCCTATATTATTCATCGTGATGATATCCGGTCTTTTCTCCTGCGGAGTAGACCGTTGGCCGGAGTATGCGGAAGAAACCGAACTGGATATATGGATAGACAGCGTGATGCGTCAGGAATACCTCTGGTACAACGAAATGCCTTCGGTTACTCCCAACCAATATTTTCTGGCTCCCGCAGAATTCCTCAAGAAAGTGATTTATACTACTCTCGACAAAAATTATTCTTATATAGACACACTGAATAAGGTGCAGTCTCCCGAATACGGCTTCGACTATACACTTTATAAGAATGCAGATGTAGATACACTTTATAATGCTTTAATTACAAATGTTCTTCCCGGCTCTCCGGCTTCAACAGCCGGTCTGGAACGTGGCGAATGGATAGTGAAAGTAGACGATGAATACATCACCAAGAAAAACGAAAAGACCCTTCTCCAAACAGGAAAAGCCATGACACTGACTTTGGGAAAGTATGAATTGCAAAATATAGAGGATGAAGACAAGAAGACCGAGAAACAGAAAGGAGTGGTTATAGAAACCGGAACTGCAAGTATTGGTGCCGAACAAATAGTAGAAGACGACCCGATTCCCGTATACGAAATAGTAACCAGTGCTACAGGAGTAAAAGTAGGATATATGGTCTACAACCATTTCACAGCAGGAACTGCCGATGACAAGGAGAAATACAACAACAAACTTCGCGATATCTCCCGGGTATTTGCCAGTGCAGGTGTGACTCACTTTGTGCTCGACTTACGTAACAATACGGGAGGATCATTAGAATGTGCGCACTTGTTAGCTTCCCTATTAGCACCGGGGAGTGAAGTGGGAAAAATCTGTGCCCATCTGGAATATAACGACAAGCAATCCTATAAAGACTTCGACTTGCTCTTCGACCCGCAACTGATAGGAAACGGAGCGAATATGAATATCCAAAAAGGCTTCATACTAACCAGCAGCACTACTACGGGGATAGCAGGGACTTTTTATGACTGCCTGTTCCCGTTTGAGAAATGGGAAATATTAGGTACGGCACTGCCTGCTATGGGAGTAGCTACCGAAAGTTTTGTCAACCCTAAATACGGTTGGTCGTTGAATCCGGTAGTATGTACTGTTTATAACAGTGCAGGCGAAGCACATATGGGAGGAAATTTTACTGCCAAATATACAATAGATCAGACATCAACCACTAATTTAGTGACCTATTTGCCACTGGGAAATAAGGAAGAGACATTATTCAGTGCAGCTCTCGGAATTATTGACGGAACCTATCCCCCAAAAGAGGAAGAACCGGACGAAGAAACACCGGAAACCGGCACTACATACACGGTCCGAATCGGAGACGGAATGAGGCCTTAATAAAAATAAAATAATGAAACGAATACAACGCAATTTTCTTTTTTTCCTGTTTTTTTCCTTGATGCTGACAGCATGTAATGAAAAAGAAGAAGAAGATACGGAAGAAAAAATAGCATGTCTCACCATTACCGAAGCAACCGGTTCCGGAGAAGAAAGAGTAACTACCGAACAGAAATTTATCTATGAAGATGGAAAATTAACCCGACACATCACCAAACAGACTTATACGGACAGACTGCTCGAAGGCGAATATACGCATAGTGTCAGCAGCCAGATCAGTTACGAACCGGGGAAGGTTATCGTAACCGATGAAACCGGCACCGTATCTACTTATCAGATAGATGAGAAAGGGTATGCCACCATGTGTACCCGCAAAGAACCCGGCGGTAAAATCCGCACATATACATTCTCTTACTCAACAACAGGAGATGAAAATCTGACCGGAGTGAAAGAAAGTATCGACGGTAGCCCATATTCTGAAATATCGATCATTATCCCGGACAATGGTACAATGAATATAACGGAACAAGTAAATACCTATCAAAACACGTTCACCACCGGTATCAATGAGAGTTGTCCCGGCATATCCAATGAGAAAAGCAAGTTACCATGCCTGTTCCTCTCAGAGCGCTACCCTCTCTCTTTCCATACAGAAGCTTTCTATGCCAACATACTCGGAGCTCCTCTTTCCCTTCTTCCGGGTCAGTTGACAATAAAAAATAGCGAAGAAGTTACTACTTATAGCTACACGGAGGACGAAAAAGGATATATCACTTCATGTGCAGTAAAAATCAGTATCCCAGGTAGAAACTGGTACCGTTATGTGCAGTATTCGTATCTCTTGAATTGATCACTTTTTGTCAAGAGCAGATTTACGCATTCTTAACTAAAAAGCGAGAGTTACAGGAACAAAAGAACGTTTTATCTGAAAACAGCATCAATTGTACTGCGACAAGTAATGAAAGGCATCGTAACAAGTAATGAAACATGTCGTAACATACCGGCATACTCTCCGTAAAGACCGTCCTTAATCACCCGGAATACCCTGTTCAGTAGGTTTCTCAAGCAGAAAGAAATAAAAAAAGGAGAAAGCTTTAGCTTTCTCCTTCCTGTGTAATCTAACTGAATCTACTATATGATTATGTCTGTAAAGATACGACATAAAAACAGTAAATCAAACTTTCGATCAACTATTTTTTACTGCTTTTCACTTTTTAAAGAATTTACTGAAAAAAAGAATCTGATAATCGATGGAGTTATTCCAGTACTCACCGTTGTGCGCTCCCGGACGGGTGATGAAATCATGATCGATCTTCAGTTCCAACAAACGGTTGTGCAGATTCTTATTTACATCCAGAAAGAAATCCGCTTCCCCACAATCCACAATCAATGCCAAATCACCATTCTGCAACTTATCCACCTGATTAATAACCGTATGGTCATCCCACACCTGTCTGTTTTCTTCGATTGTTCCCAATTGCTCGGACATCAACCAATTCTTCGGAAACGGACGGATATCGACTCCACCACTGGTACTACCTGCTGCACCGAACACATCTTTATGCCGGATGGCATTCCAAAGTGCTCCATGCCCGCCCATACTAAGCCCGGTAATGGCGCGTCCACGACGATCGGCTATCGTTTTATAATGTTTGTCTATGTAATTGATCATTTCTGAAGAGACAAAAGTCTCGTAGCGATAATCCTTATTCTTCGGGCTATCCCAATACCAACTGTTTTTACCATCGGGACATACAAAAATAATTCCTTTTTCATCGGCAATCTGCGGAAGTTCAGGGCGAATGCCGATCCACGTCTTGGCATTACCGCCAAAACCATGCAACAGGTATATCACCGGGCAATCAACACCCTTTTTGCCCAAAGCAATATCAGGAACAACCACTACCACTTGCACTTCCTTGTTCATAGAAGGGCTTTTTACCATCAGCGTATCTACCTGTGCTGCATAAAACGGAAGTACTGACCACAACAGACAGAGCAATAATAAACTTTTTCTTTTCATCGCATTAAAACATTTGCATTAAAAATTAAATCCGGGATTCTTCTTCTCTCTTATAATCCGCAGAAACCGGTTTATCGAAGAGAGCCTTACAACGATTGCATTTATAAGTCCAATGATTGTCTCCGGGAGGCGCCATAACCAGCAAAGACAATACCGCAGCACAAGCTGCCCGCATCCGTCTGTCGCTCCGCAACTTAAATGTGATATCCGCCGAACCGCAATAAGGGCAACATTTCAGATCCTCCGGAAAGCTTTGATTATCGCGCAACACCTGAAGGGCACGTTCATAATCTTTCTCATAAACGAAAATATCGACGCCGGAAATATTGCTTACACAACTCTTCAGTAATGATGACAGATTTTCATTATGCAACAATGATTCTATTCCCTCATTCTCTAAAGCTCCCTGAAAGATATGCGCCTGCATAGCATCATTGCATGTTATCAATCGGACTGTTCTCATGATGATTATCTACTCAAGTGATTAATGCCAACAAAAATACCGGATAATAATGAAAAGAAAAACATTTTTTATGTAATTTTGTATTCAAAATAGAAAAGGAAAAAACAAACCAATGAAAAAACGCTCCGTATTTCTTCTGTTCTTTCTCTATCTCCTCATAACGGCAACGGCACAACCACTCCACCAAATAAGAGGTACCGTTATCGACAAAGCCAGTCGTAAGCCATTGGAATTTATCAACGTAGTGATCGCCGGTTCGGGTATGGGCAGTGTCACGGATTCAGTGGGGCATTTCACCATCCAAGCAGTCCCTCCCGGTATCTATCGGTTGCAGGCATCTGCCGTAGGATATAAAACCACCCTGACCTCCGAATATATCCTTTCGACCAAAAATCTGAATATAGACATCGAAATGGAAGAAAACCCGACGGAATTAGAAGGAGTCACAATTACCGCCTCTCCTTTTCGTCGCGATCTGGAAAGTCCGGTAGGCCTGCGCATTATCGGGGTACAGGAAATCGAAAAAAGTCCGGGAGCCAACCGGGACATTTCACGTGTAGTACAGTCATATCCGGGCGTAGCATTCTCGCCCGCCGGATACCGCAACGACCTGATTGTACGTGGCGGTTCTCCATCCGAAAACCGATTCTATCTGGATGGAGTCGAAATACCGAATATCAACCATTTCAGTACGCAAGGAGCATCAGGAGGTCCCGTCGGTATCATTAATGCAGACTTTATCCGGGAAGTTAATTTCTACACGGGTGCTTTCCCGGCAAACCGGGGTAATTCGCTCAGTTCGGTACTCGATTTTAAACTCCGCGACGGAGACATGGAACGGAACTCACTGAAAGCCACGCTCGGCGCATCGGAAGTATCCCTTGCTTCCAACGGGCATTTGGGAAATAAAACTTCTTATCTCGTATCTGTCCGCCAATCTTATCTGCAATTTCTGTTTGATATGCTGGGGTTACCTTTCCTACCCACTTTTACCGATGCACAGTTCAAACTGAAAACCCGTTTCGACGAACGGAATGAATTACTTGTGCTCGGCCTGGCAGGCATAGACAATATGCGCCTCAACACCAAACTGGACGGAGAAAAAGCAGAATACATATTGAGTTACCTTCCCAAGATACAGCAAGAAACATTCACATTGGGAGCCGTATACCGTCACTATGCCGGGGCACATGTACAGACGGCAGTCATCAGCCACAGCTATCTGAACAACCGCAACACTAAATATCTGCACAATGACGAATCTTCGGAGGACAACCTCACTCTCCGGCTACGTTCTGTAGAACAGGAGACGAAACTCCGACTGGAAAACAGTTCTACCTTCGGAGCCTGGAAAGTAAATTTGGGATTGAACCTCAATTATAGCCAGTACACCAATACCAGTTTCCAACGCGTGTACATCGGAAAAGGAGAGACATCCGACTATCACACAGCCTTAGGGCTTCTCCACTGGGGTATATTCGGAACAATGAGTTATGCTTCGCCCGACGAACGCTTCACGGCATCATTAGGGGTAAGAGCGGATGCCAATAACTATTCGTCAAGGATGAAACACCTCTCCGAGCAACTTTCCCCACGTCTCTCCCTCTCTTACCGCCTCATCGACGGACTGTATGCCAGTGGTAGCGCCGGACTATACTATCAATTACCGCCCTATACAGGACTCGGATTCAAAGGGAACAACGGGAAACTGGTAAATAAACAACTCCGCTACATGAGCGTAAGTCAAGGTAGCCTCGGCCTGAATTGGCGTACCAACAGTACATTCGAACTTTCCGCCGAAGGTTTTTATAAGTCCTATGACCGGATTCCCCTATCCGTTACAGACGGTATTCCGCTTGCCTGCAAAGGAAATGATTACGGGGTAATAGGCAATGAAGAACTGACTTCTACTGCACAAGGCCGTTCATACGGCATAGAAATATTATTGAGATGGCTCGTTGCAAAAAAATTGAACCTCGCTTCTTCGTTCACCCTTTTCAAAAGTGAATATCGCAACAACAAGCAAAGCGAATACATTGCATCGGCATGGGACAACCGCTATATTTTCAATCTGAGCGGCACATACAACTTCCCCCGCCATTGGAGCTTCGGCATGAAAGTAAGCTGTATCGGCGGTGCTCCCTATACCCCTTATGACGAAGAAAAATCCCGGCTCGTAACAGCCTGGAATGCACAGGGCAGACCCTACTACGATTATAGTAAATACAATACGGGCCGGCTCCCCGCTTTCGGGCAACTGGACATCCGGGTAGACAAAACGTTCTACCTCAAGCGCTGCATGTTAGGCTTTTATATCGACCTGCAAAATGTGACGAAGAGTACCTTCAAACAACCGGATATTTATATGAGTACCGGAGTGATTGAAAACCCTTCGGATCCACTGCCTGAACAGCGATACAAAATGAAATACATCGAACAGAAAAGCGGCACACTGATGCCGACTCTCGGAATCACTTTCGAATATTAACACGGAAAAGCGTGTGGCACGCATGAAAGCGAAAGCAGACGAATACACCCAAAACAAATAAAAGAACGGGCGGCCCGATACGACCGCCTGTTTTGTATAATTAAACGAAGCCTCATAAAACGTTAAATATTCATTAATATACTCTCCATATAGATAGTGTTTCAATAGATTCAAGTAATTTTCGGGACAGAAACCATTCATATATTATATGGAATTTATAATTATTATTCTCTTACTTCTTTTAAATGGCGTCTTCGCCATGTATGAAATCGCCTTAGTATCTTCAAGTAAAGCACGTCTGGAAACCCTTGTAAGCAAAGGAAACAAATCCGCACGAGGAGTTCTGAAACAATTGGAAGAACCCGAAAAGTTCCTCTCCACCATTCAAATCGGTATCACACTGATCGGTATCGTATCGGGTGCTTTCGGTGGTGTAGCCATCGCCGATGACGTAACACCACTCTTTGCCATGATTCCCGGACTGGAAGCCTATGCCCGGAACCTTGCCATGATTACTACCGTAGCCGTCATCACTTATCTGTCACTCATCGTTGGCGAACTTGTTCCGAAATCCATCGCACTGAGCAATCCGGAACGATATGCCACAATGTTCAGCCCCATCATGATCCTTTTGACCAAAGTCTCTTATCCTTTCGTATGGCTGTTGAGCGTTTCTACCCGACTTCTCAACAAACTCATCGGACTGAAAAGCGAAGAACGCATCATGACACAGGAAGAACTGAAAATGATTCTTCATCAAAGCTCCGAGCAGGGAGTGATCGATAAAGAAGAGACAGAGATGCTGAAAGATGTATTCCGTTTCTCGGATAAACGTGCCAACGAATTGATGACTCACCGCCGTGACCTAATAGTACTCCACCCCAACGAAACCAAAGAAGAGGTGATGCGTATCATCGATACCGAACACTTCAGCAAATATCTGCTGGTCAATGAAAACAAAGATGAGATCATCGGTGTGGTTTCAGTAAAAGATATTATTCTCATGGTGGGCAGCGAACAAGAGTTCGATCTGCGTAAAATAGCCCGTCCTGCCCTCTTCATACCCGAAAGTTTATACGCAAAAAAAGTTTTAGAGCTATTCAAGAAGAACAAAAACAAGTTCGCGGTTGTTGTTAACGAGTATGGCAGCACAGAGGGTATTATCACCCTGCACGACCTGACCGAAAGCATCTTCGGAGACATTCTCGAAGAAGATGATACGGAGGAGGAAGAAATCGTCCGTCGTCAAGACGGTTCGCTGTTGGTAGAGGCTTCTATGAACATCGGCGACTTTATGGAAGAAATGGGTATCCTTTCTTACGAAGATATAGATTCGGAAGATTTCACCACATTGGGAGGTTTGGCTATGTTCCTTATCGGACGTATCCCCAAAGCAGGAGATACCTTTACATATAAGAATCTACAGTTTGAAGTGGTAGACATGGACCGTGGAAGAGTTGATAAGTTGCTTGTCATACGAAAAGAGGAGGAAGAGGAATAAGCAACTCACTTTTTATATTAACTTAAAGCACTTAACAATGAAAAAAGTAATTATGTTGGCAGCCGTTGTAGCTGCTCTGGCATCATGCCAATCAAAAGCAAACAAAGCCGCAGAGGCTGAAGCAGACAGCATTGCTATCGAAGCAATGTCACCTACAGTAGAAGCAACCGAAGTTTATGAAGGAACACTTCCTGCTGCTGATGGTCCGGGTATCCGCTATGTATTGACTCTGAATATGCTTGCCGATGCAAACGATACCACCTACACGTTGGACATGACCTATCTGGATGCTGACGGACAGGGAAAAGACAAAACATTTACATCGGCCGGTAAACCTCAGATGATTCAGAAAACCGTCAAAAACAAAAAGAAATCGGCCCTTAAGCTGACTCCGAATGACGGTAGCGAACCTGTCTACTTCGTTATTGCCAACGATACGACCCTGACATTATCAAACGATAGCCTTCAGGAAGCAGTCAGCGACCTGAATTACGACATCGTACGGGTAAAATAAGAAAAACAAATCAAAGGAAAGGCTTCATGAGTATTACCCCATGAGGCCTTTTTTGTTACAGACAAGTTACATTCCGACAATCTCGATTCTCTTTTTATCATCCCAGCCAAACCTTTATTTTTTCAGTTCCAATACCCGAAACACCTGCTTATCAGTTCTATCTTCCCTATTTATCAATTCCATTTTCTCGCAAGACTTTCATTTCTTTCATCAAGAATACTTTCGAAATGTCGGTATTCTGATAGTTTTTCATATATTTGTAATCGCTATGTACTAGATATTTGGCTAACTTTGAATCGTGGAAAGAAAACTAATATATATATTAGAGTCACAATCGTGGTGTAAAACAAACCTAATCCGTTGAAAAAATAATATAGCTTAAAAGGGGATTTATTTGATGATTAATGAAGAAATTATAATTCGTCAAATGAAGGAAGGCAACCAACTGGCCTTTACTTTATTATTTAACGAATACAGTAAACAGGTGTATTCGCTGGCTTTTAAATACCTATATAACAGGGAACTTGCAGAGGATGTCGTCCAAAATGTCTTTTTCAAAATCTGGGAAAAGAAAAAAGACATAGACGAATCAAGACCGTTTAACCGGTATCTTTTTACTATTCTAAAGAACGATCTGCTGAATGTTCTGCGCGACAAAGACAAGGAGATATTTCGTATCTCAGATAATTTAAACCTTTTAAATACGCTTGCCAACGAAACCGAAGAACCGGAATTGGATGAAGAACAATTACGGTTGGTTCGTAGAGCCATTGAACAGCTATCTCCCCAAAAACGAAAAATAGTAGAACTGAAAATCTCCGGAAAATATTCGAATCAGGAGATTGCCGATAAGCTGAACCTATCTATCAATACCATCAAGTTTCAGTATAGCCAGGCACTGAAAGAATTGCGTATGACAATCAGATTATCCTCTTTCATGCTTCTCCTCTTGGGTGGTTTATAAATAAAATATCTTTTTTTAAAAAAAATTCCATTTTATATAATACTTTTCTCACCGACTTGTGTATTACCAATAAAAGACAGCAATTAAATGACAACTCAAGATAAACAAACAGCATTAAACGCTATTTCCAAAGCAATGGACGAAGATATCGAAGATATCATCGAAGGAAAGGAAATAGATATCCCCGAAACAGAGGAAACCTGTTTTCGCCAGGAACAAGTCTACGTGCACCTGATGAATCGGATTAATTCGAAAAGGAAAAAATTCTCTTGGTTGAAAATAGCAGTTGTCTTATTGCCATTCCTTATTTTGAATATGGCATTTTGGATATATTCGGGTAGCGACAACCGCGAAGCGGTAACCAGAGACATTTATGTGCCATGTGGAGAAAGAATGACGGTAATGTTGGCAGACGGAACAAAAGTATATCTCAATGCAGATACGAAACTGACCTACCCGGAACAGTTCGTCGGAAAAGAACGAAAAGTATCTGTAGAAGGAGAAGCCTATTTTGAAGTAAAGAAAGATGCAAAGAAGCCTTTCATTGTCGATGTCGCCTCCATGCAGATCAAAGTACTGGGAACTTCGTTCAACGTAAATGCATACCCGACAGAGAGTAAAGTGTTGACAACCTTAGACGAAGGTTCCGTAAAAATACGAAATGCACAAAGCAACTCATTCGACTATATAATGAAACCGGGTGAAACAGCTATTTATGAAAAAGAAACCGGTACGTGTATCATACAGAAAAATAAAGATTACAAAAATGAATCCGTATGGATGAAAGATGTATTGATATTTAATGATACTCCCCTGGAAGATGTACTTAAAGTATTGTCCAGAAAGTATAACGTACAATTCAATATAGAAAATGAAGCCATCTATTCTTATACGTATACATTAAGAAGCGAAGGTGAATCCTTACAGGAAATATTGGAAAGCATGAGACATATTACTCCGATCAAATATGAGAAAACGAATCGGAGAGAGATAAAAATAAGTCCGAGATAAACAAAAAAGATAAAACCTAATCTGAAATATTATACTTATGAACGCGCTATTACAAACCTTATCAGAAACTTCAACATAAGAATACCGACATCGTCTTCTTTGTTGATTAGAAAGCCATTAATATATTAGATTTCAAAGAGTTAAGAAACGAACATTTCTTAGCAAGGGATTCTATTGCTCAAATTTAAAATAATCATAATTCTAAAAAACACACAATGAAAAATTCTCTGAAAAAAAATCATTATTGTCTTTGCTCTCATGTGAGACAGTGGATTTCTATTTGGTTGGTATTATGTATATTTCCTTTAGCATTACACGCACAAAATAGGGAAATAACATTGGACCTGAAAAATGTAACGCTTGAAAATGCGGTTACCCAAATCGCCTCACAAGCAAAGATATCGGTTGCTTACAGTAAAGAATTTGTCGATACGAAGCAATTGGTAAGTATTTCTGTGAAAAATGCAACTTTAAGAGATGCTTTAAACAGTTTACTGAAAAAGACGAATGTAGGGTATAGTATTTCGGGAGATAAGCTGCTTCTGTTCGACAAAAAGACAGAAAACAGAGTTACTCCGGAAAAGAAAGTGAAAGTCCGTGGCCAAGTCATCGATCAGGTTACTACGGATCCTATGATCGGAGTCAGCGTTTTTGTGAAAGGTGGAAAAGAAGGGACTATCACTGATATAGACGGTAATTATTCGATAGAAGTCGATCCCGGAAAAACATTGGTATTTTCCTTCATCGGTTATAAAACCCAAGAAATTGAAGTCGGTTCAAAAACTGAAATATCAGTTCGTATGACGGAAAATACCGAAATGCTGAATGATGTAGTAGTTATAGGCTACGGTGTACAGAAAAAAGTAAACCTGACAGGAGCTGTATCTGCCGTAAAAGGCGATGAGCTATCCAGCCGCCCAATTACCAATGTAGGTAGTGGCTTACAAGGTATGTTGCCCGGTGTATCCATCGTACAGCCTTCCGGCCAACCGGGCAATGATAAAATGTCGATCGTAGTCCGTGGTATCAGTACATTGAACAGCAAAACCGATCCTCTCATCCTGATCGACGGAATTGCCGGCGGAGATTTAAACCTGTTGAATCCCGATGATATAGAAAGCGTATCCGTATTGAAAGATGCTGCATCTTCTGCCATCTACGGTGCTCGTGCAGCCAACGGAGTTATCTTGGTGACAACCAAACAAGGTAATCAGAAAGAAAAAACCACAGTAAGTTATTCAGGATACGTAGGCTTCCAGACTCCGACCGCATTACCCGACTTAGTAAACGGACGGGAATATATGGAATTAGCTAATGAAGCGTATATAGCTGCCGGTTTTGGTAAACTATATCAAGATGAAGCATTCGAAGCATACGATCGGGGCGACTCTCCCAATGACTATTCAAACACCGATTGGGTAAAAGAAGTATATAAAAAATCAGCAATGCAAACAGGACACAATATCAGTGTCCGTGGTGGTACGGAAAAAAGCGGCTATTACATGTCATACGGATATTTAGATCAGGACGGTCTTATCGTAGGCGATCCGTTCTCCTCAAAAAGACATAACGCCCGCCTAAGCATGAATACAGAACTCTATGACCGCCTGAAAATAAACGGTAATATCAGTTTCGTAGACTTTTATCGCCAGGAAAACGGTGTATCCGGAACGACTGGTGTATTCCGAACCGTTCAGCGTGTCTCTCCCCTTCTTCCTGTAAAATGGAAAGAACAAAATGAAAAGGGAGAGTGGGTAGATACCGACCATTACGCATATACTTCATTGATGAATCCGGTGGACATTGCCTATAATTCCGGTTATAATAAACGTAATTCACGTACTTTCAACGGACAGGTAAACGCCTCTTTGAAAATAATAGAAGGTCTGTACCTAAACGGACAATATGCCGCCAACTATTACACCCGAGATACCAAAAAATATGTCCCGGCAATGAATCGCTGGATGTCTGATGGTACGGAAGACCCGGGAAACAAATTAAGAAAGAACTCAATCAGTGAATCTCATATCAATACATTGACCCAAACTTTGAATGCCACTGCCACTTACCAGAAAAACATCAATTTGCATGATTTCAAATTGTTGGGTGGTTTTTCTCAGGAATGGGCACACACCAACACATTAAGTGCCGGTAGAAAAGTACTGTTGCTGGATGGAATTGAAGTAATAGATGCCGGAACAGATGAAATCACCAACGGGGGCAGTGCGGAAGAATGGGCTCTCCGGTCTTTCTTCGGCCGTATAAACTACAATTATGACGAAAAATATCTGCTCGAAGCCAATGTCCGCTACGATGGAACTTCCCGTTTTGCAAAAGATAACAGATGGGGATGCTTTCCCTCCTTTTCTGCCGGATGGAATTTCTCTAAAGAAAAATTCATGAGTTTTGCAGACCCTGTTTTGCAGATGGCCAAACTACGTGCTTCATGGGGAGAATTAGGTAACCAGAATGTAGGTGATAATTTTTATCCATATTTAGTAGCAATCGAATCCGTAGACAAAGCTTATCCTATCGGCAATCAGTTGAACACTGGCTTTCAACAAATCGCTTTAGGAAACAAAAACATAAAATGGGAAACGATACGCATGCTCAATATAGGTGTCGACTTCGCCCTCTTTAACAATCGTCTAACGGTCAGTGCCGACTGGTTCAAGAAAAACAATATGGACGCTTTGGTACGTCCTTCTTTCCCTTTAGTGATAGGAAAATGGCAAAAAGACTCAAGCCGTGACTACCTGCCATTGGAGAATTTAGGAGAAGTAGAAAGTAGAGGATGGGAAATAAACTTAGCTTGGAGAGATCAAATAGGTCAAGTGAAATACCGCGCATTCTTCAATTTATCCGATGCAAGAAACAAAATTATAGATTTAGGTTCGAGCGCCCCCGTATTAGGAGACCAAATTCGCAGAGTAGGCGATCCGATTGATGCGTACTATGGGTATAGAACAGACGGATTGGCACAAGTGGATGATTTTGAAGGAAAAGACAGTTTCGGCAACTATGTAAATCCGAAGTTTCCGGTGATACAAGACGGTGTTGCCGTTCAGCCCGGTGATATCAAATACAAAGACATCAGTGGCCCGGATGGAAAACCGGACGGAATTATAGATGATTACGACAAAGAAATAATCGGTGACAAGACGCCACGATATTCTTACTCATTCAAAGGAGAACTGGAATGGAAAGGAATCGACTTTTCTTTCTACCTCCAAGGAGTGGGCAAAGCAAACGGTTATTTAAGTGAAGAGGCCAGACATTGTTTCATCAACGACTACTCGGTTCCCAAAAAGTCTCATTTAGACAGATGGACTCCCGAAAATCCGAACGCATCATATCCACGTATGTATTATGCACAGACCCACAATCGCAGATTCTCGGATTTCTGGATAGAAAATGCAGCATATCTCCGCTTAAAGAATGTGCAATTAGGATATACGTTTCCACAAAAATGGATGAGAAAATTTGGAATCAACAGATTGAGAGCTTATGTCTCTGCCGATAATTTGTTTACCGTCACCAAATATTTCGACGGCTTCGACCCCGAAGTTCAACAATCTTCCGGAGATACTTATCCACAGGTAAGAACATATGTATTTGGATTGAATCTGACATTCTAACTTAAACAAATAAGAAATAACATCATGAAAAATAAAATAAAATATATTCTGGCAGGCTGCTGCCTGATGACTACTTTTAGTTGCAGTGATTTTTTGGAAAGATATCCTTTAGACAAAGCGGTCAACGATACATATTGGAAAACGGAAGCCCAACTGCGGGCTGCCTTGTATCCCTGTTATGAAGGTTTGCAATATGACCTGATAATCAATCTGGGTGAAGCTTGTGCGGAAACAGTAATATGGGGAGACCCGACATCCGGCTTGAGTAAAGTGAGCGGAGGAACCAGCAGTGCGCAAGACAACTTTCCATTCTACAATTATTGGAGAGACATTTATGGCCACATTTTTGATTGCAATAACTTTTTAGATAATTATAATGCCGCAGATGTCCCTCAAGAAACAAAAGACGTGTATGCGGCCGAAGTGAAAGTAATCCGGGCGTTACAGTACTTTTGGCTGACTTCTGTATGGGGTGATGTACCTTTGATCGATAAGGTTATCAGTTCTGAAGAAGCTTATGGCCCCCGTAATCCCAAAGAAGAGGTCGTCGACTGGATGATCGAAGATCTGAAGTGGGCAGCCGAGAAACTGAGTCCGGAAATTCAGACCGGTCAAGATGTAGGCCGTATCGACAGATGGGGAGCCTTGGCACTGATGGCACGTATCGCTCTCCAAAATCAAAGATATGAACTGGCGGAAAAGGTCTCCAAATATATCTTGGATAACAGTCCTTACGATTTATATGACTATGAAAAGGTTTATCACTTGGAAGGAAATTCTGAAAATGATCCTGATAATAAAGAATCCATCATTTATAGCTTATACGTAAAAGATATCCGGATGAATAATATGACAAATTATACTTGTACACCGGTAAATTATATACGTTTGAACGCTTCCAAAACATTTGTCGATGCATTTCTTTGTACAGACGGCAAACCTGCCACTACCGGTTTGGAATATTACAAAAGAACCGATGTTGCCGTTTCCCCTCTATCAAAATATCCGGTAACACATTATGCCGATTACTTCAAAGATAGAGATCCACGTATGAAAATGACCCTCTATACCCCGGGAGATGCATGGCCCGGCGGTGATGATGGTGATGCCGGCAACAGAGTAAATGCAACTTTCGGCTTACCTCGTTTTGCTTCCTTGCAAGGGAACAATAATAACGGTGCCAATACAAAGACCGGATTTTATTTCAAAAAATATAATTCTCCGGAGTTGGCCGGTCTGACAGACCAAGATCACAATAACATCAACGTAATTCGTTATCCGGAAATTATCCTTATTTATGCAGAAGCCTTATTTAACCAGCAAGGAGAAACTTTAACCCAAGACCAAATCGATGAAACGATCAATCGCCTGCGTAACAGGGTAGGAATGCATCCGATGAAACTCTCTGAACTGGAAGCATGGAATATGGATTTAAAAACAGAATTAAGACGTGAAAGACGAATTGAAATGTCATTCGACGGTATGCGGTACTTTGATATTCTGCGCTGGAAAGAAGGTTTCCGCCTCGGCCGTGCTATTACTTGCCCCAGCTTGGAAGTATGTATGAATGAATTGGGTGGCTGTCCGTACGTGGACGATCAGGATAACCCGATTGTAGATGAGTTCGGTGATGTGGTTTATGATAAATCTACTGCCGAAGGCGGTTCACGCAATTTTGATGAAAGCAAGCATTATCTATGGCCTGTCCCCTATCAGGAAAGATTAAAAAACCCATCGTTAGGACAAAATCCAGGTTGGTAAAAAAACAATATCATGAGACATAAGAATATATACCTGCCCATATTCACTCTGATGGCTCTCTTCTGTTCCTGCGGAACAGAAGAGAATGCTCCGGAAACTTCCGGGAATGGCGGAAACGATTCGGATGAGGATACGAAAAACTAAAATAAACAAAATGAAAAAGTTTCTATTAATAACATTACTTTCAATCTTTGGGGGTAATTGGGCTTTCGCTCAAAAACAAGACACATTGCGCATCCGTGTCATGACTTATAATCTCCGTTTTGGTGAGCTGGCCTCTCTGGAACAAATAGCCGAACACATCAAAGCTTTCCAACCGGACTTTGTCGCTTTACAAGAAGTTGACAGTAAAACCTACCGTGAAAGAGCCCCCAGACAGAATGGAAAAGATTTCATTACAGAGTTAGGATACCGTACCGGAATGTATCCTTTGTACGGAAAATCAATTACTTATAAAAATGGATATTACGGTATAGGAATGCTTTCCAAACATCCGTATTTCAGAGTAGAGAAAATGATGTTACCTCGCCCACAGGAAAAAGAACAAAGGGTGATGCTTCAAGGTACTTTCGAAGTAAACGGTACCGATACAATTACTTTTGCCTGCACGCATCTGGATTATTTTTCAGAAGATACCCGTTTTTTACAGATACAAAAGATTACGGAAACATTGATGCAATCGCCTTACCCTGTCATCTTAGGAGGTGATTTCAACGCACGCCCAGACTCCAAAACGATACAAAGAGGAATGACCGGTTGGAATTTACTGACAAATGACGATCTTACTTTTCCATCCCATAAACCATCTATAAAAATTGATTATCTCTTCGGATATCCTAAAAACGCCTGGCGTGTTGTTCGTACTCAATCCATACAATCGCTGTTATCGGACCATTTACCTATTATCACAGAATTAGAATTAATAAAAGAAACTAAATAATTAACAGTATGAATAGACTCAATACCGCTTTACGCTGCCTATTGGTGACTGCCATAAGTCTCTGTTATGGATTGATTCAGGCACATGCAGACGATTCGGGAAAACAACTGACGATGATGACCTATAATATTCAAGGGCACACCATCATCAACTCGCGTCAAATAGATAAAATTGCATCTGTCATCAAAAGTGTAACTCCCGATGTAGTAGCCATCCAAGAAGTAGATCAAAGATTTGTGAAAGACTGTGCCGAACAATTGGGTACTAAAACCGGAATGAAATCCCGTTTTTTAATTACTCATAATACCTACTACGGTATCGCCTTATTAAGCAAAGAAGAACCGCTTGGAGTAAAAACCCATCTTATTCCTAAAGGAACAGGAGGAGGAACGGCAAAACCCGATCCGGATGACAATCGTGGAATCATAATTGCAGAATTTCCCGATTATTATTTCCTATCTACCCATTACTCTCTGAATGCAGAAGACCGAGATGTAGCAACCGACTATATCATCAAATTTGCAAAAAGTGTCAGTAAACCTGTTTTTTTAGGAGGTGATCTTAACATAAAAGAGACTTACCGGGCGATGGTTACATTCAAAAATAATGGATTTTCTATCTTAAATAATACCAAACAGTTCACCTATCCGTCTACGGCTCCGGCAAACTGTATTGACTTTATCTTAGGTCACAACCAATCTTCCACATCCTATCGTGTTGTAGAAACCGGAATTGCTGATCAGAGTGAAATCGACCTCACAGCAGTCTCAGACCATTTACCTGTCTATGTAAAAATCGACTTATCAAACGCTACCGGTAATAAACCGATAACGGATGAGAAAAACAATATAGAGATTGTAAAAGACGGTAACAATTATCGTATAACAGGAATTGAAGGAATAGCTAATGTAAAGCTTTACTCAATCACCGGAGAAATCATTTTCGATACCTATATCCAAGATGGAGACAAATTACCTATTTACAACCAAAAATCAAAGATTGTTTTGCTATGGTTGAGAAACGGTAATGAGATCTATACACATAAGCTGGTGTTATAAAATCGAACTTTGGAACTTTTATCTGATATATCATTTATTAATCAATTAAAATTGTATTGTTATGAAAAAACAAATTTTACTTTCGGCAATATTAAGTTTAGCAACATGTAATATGTTTGCAGCAGACCTTACGGTGACAAGTGCCAGTGGCGACCCTTCAGTAGAAGGTTCTTTCCCTAACATTATGGCAAGTGCACAAACTGACGATGTTATCAAGTTTAATCTTGCAACGGATGACATCGAAGAATTTGATGCTGTCACCATAGATTCCAAATCATTGACTATCGATGGTATGAACCAAGCTACCGGAAACAAAATAAAATTTACCGGTGCCAAGCAAACATTATCAATGAAAGGAGCTTGCACGATTATGATTAAAAATTGCGTCTTTACAGGGAAAAATAAAGCTCAAGCATTATTCGTACAGACAGGAGCCAACCTAAATATCCAAGATTGTGACTTTATCAAGAATATGCACAGTAGTTCGGGTGGCGTATTAGGAGTAAGTCAGGATGTAACCTGCTCTATAAAGAACTGTCTTTTCGACGGTAACTCGGCAACAGGTGATGGAGGCTGTATCCGCATTTATAATAATGCCAAAGTGACTATTGAAAATTCTACATTCAAAAACAACAATAGTTCGGCTTCCGGAGGTGCCATTTATATGTATAGCACCAATGGTAAAAACGAATCAGCATTTGCATTGACAATAACAAACAGTACATTTGTGAACAATTATGCCGGAAACCGTGCCGGTGCTATTTATATCTACTCACGTGATGTATCAAAACCACTTGACGGTGTAAAAATTATCAATAGCACCATCACAGCCAATTACTCAACCAAGAATTTAGGTGGCGGTATTTTCGTATGTTCCAATACTGATTGTTCTTCAAAACTGGTATTGGTAAATACCATTATTGCCGGAAATACAGGTGGGTTGGTTGATGGAGCTTATTTCGTTCCTACTGATTTAGGTTTCTGGAAAGGAGACAAAAAAGACGGCGTTGAAATCGTAAGAAACTATGATTGGGAATTAAAGAACTGTGTTTATGGAGCGACTTATGCTACCGCAGACGATACCCAGTTAAACAATGTAGACCACTCTGCCCTGTTTGATAACTCCAATATCAAGGTTACTGATTTCGCAACCAGCAAGCTGTTTACTTCATTGTACAAATTGGATAACACAGTATTTCCCGATATTGAAGGAGATGAAGTATGGAGCCCGACTCTGAGTAATGATGCCACACCTATCGCTTCTCTTTGTGAAAACAGTATTGCAATAGCCAAAGGAACAGCCAGCTATGCAGGAGTAACGATTCCTACAACAGACCAATTAGGTACTGCCCGCCCGGCTACTCCCGCCATCGGTGCTGTAGAATATGGAAGTGCAACCGGTCTATGGAACCCGGCAGCCCAAAAGTCAAGTATTAAAATCTGGAATGATGGTAACCAACTGTTCGTAGATGGTTTCGAAGGTACTGTGTCCGTATCTGTTTACGACTTGACCGGCAAACAAGTATACGAAGGTACTATTCAGAAAGATGCTTCAACCACTTTGAATATAGATAAAGGCATCTACGTTGCTAAAGTGAACAATGTTACGGCCAAATTAGTCCTGAAGTAATGTAATCTTAACACAATCCAACTATCATTTTTCAGCCGGCAACCGGGGAGATTCCCCTAATGTCTTTGGTTGCCGGCTCTCTTTATTAATTTTGAAAATCTAATTGTATGAGAAGCTTCTTTCTTACCTGTTTTTCTATTGCCTGGGTATTTTTTACGGGCGCCTGCACCGGTACTTCCGGTTCCGCCGATATTGTAACTCCTGCCAAACACGTCATCGAGCGGCAAATTGGAGAAAAAGTAAATGGTATTAGTTTTCAACAGATAAATCCCGTTGACGGGAAAGAAACCTTTGAAATAGAAGCAAAAGAAGGAAAACTAACCCTCAAAGGAAGTAGCACAGTAGCACTTTGCTATGCTTTTCACACCTATCTGAGAGAAGCATGCCATAGTATGAAGACTTGGAGTGGCGAACATTTGGAACTTCCCTCTTTATGGCCCGATTATTCATTAAGAAAACAAACCACGCCTTACGACTTCCGGTATTTCCTAAATGTCTGTACCTACGGATACACCACTCCCTACTGGGACTGGGCGCGCTGGGAAAACGAAATAGACTGGATGGCACTCCGAGGAGTAAACATGCCGTTGGCCACTGTTGCCAGCGAAGCCATTGCCGAACGCGTATGGCTGCAAATGGGATTGACAAAAGAAGAAACCAGAGAATTTTTCACTGCTCCGGCACACCTCCCCTGGCATCGCATGGGAAATCTGAATACTTGGGACGGACCTCTGTCCGACGAATGGCAGAAAAGCCAGATTGAATTACAACATCAGATCATTAACCGCATGCGCGAATTGGGAATGCAGCCGATAGCACCGGCCTTTGCAGGTTTCGTGCCGATGGCTTTTGCCGAAAAGCATCCCGATATAAAGTTCAAACACCTGAAATGGGGTGGTTTCGATGATAAATTCAATGCCTACGTGCTCCCTCCGGATTCTCCTTTCTTTGAAGAAATCGGAAAACGGTTCGTCAAGGAGTGGGAAAAGGAATTCGGAAAAAACACTTATTATCTCTCGGACAGCTTCAACGAGATGGAACTTCCTGTTGCAAAAGACGACGTGGAAGGAAAACATAAATTACTGGCCCAATACGGAGAATCTATCTATCGCTCCATCACGGCAGGAAATCCGGATGCCATCTGGGTGACCCAAGGCTGGACATTCGGCTATCAACATGATTTCTGGGACAAAGCAAGCCTGCAAGCATTATTAAGCCACGTCCCGGATGATAAAATGATCATCATCGATTTAGGTAACGATTACCCGAAATGGGTCTGGGGAACCGAACAGACCTGGAAAGTACATGATGGTTTCTACGGAAAGAAATGGATATTCAGCTATGTGCCTAATTTCGGAGGAAAAACACCTTTGACAGGCGATTTACAGATGTATGCCACCTCCTCAGCCGAAGCACTGAAAGCCCCTTCTCACGGAAACCTGATCGGTTTCGGCTCAGCACCCGAAGGGCTCGAAAATAACGAAGTGGTCTACGAGCTACTGGCAGATATGGGATGGACCGATCAGGCAATCAATCCGGAGCAATGGATGCCTTCATATTGCACGGCCCGTTACGGTGCCTATCCGGAAAGTATGAAAAATGCCTGGGAGCTATTCAGAAAGACAGCATACAGTTCGCTATATTCCTATCCCCGTTTCACTTGGCAAACGGTAATTCCGGATCAACGGCGTATCAGTAAGATAGACGTAAGCGACGATTTCCTGCACGGAATAGAATTATTCTTGGCAAGTGCAGACAGCTTAAATCGTTCCAAACTCTACGTCAACGATGCCATTGAATTTGCTTCCTATTACATCGCTGCCCAAGCTGACAAACTTTACAAGCAAGCACTGACTGAAGATACCGCCGGAAAGCCGGTTGCCGCACATCAACATTTAAATCAAGCTATCGACCTGCTGCTAAACGTTGATAAATTGCTGGCTTCTCACCCGCTCTACCGTTTGGAGGAATGGGTGGAACTGGCCAGAAATAGCGGTACTACACCTGCGGAAAAAGATGCTTATGAAGCAAATGCCAAACGGCTGATTACCACTTGGGGAGGATTCCAGGAGGATTATGCAGCACGTTTTTGGAGCGGATTGATCAAAGATTACTATATTCCGCGCCTAAAGCTCTATTTCTCCAAGCAACGCGGTGATTTGGACAACTGGGAAGAAGAATGGATACGTACTCCTTGGCATAATACCACTACCCCATTTGAAAAACCATTGGATATGGCAATCGAATTGGTACAAAAAGCCAAGGAAATAAAAAATTAAAGTCTTATTTTTGGTGAATCAAAAAAGGTTTGATTATAAAGAGGTTTTAATTAAAACGATGCACAACCATGAAAAAGATACTTCTTGCATTCGACTCATTTAAGGGTTCAGTTAGGTCTCTCGACATTGCCAAAGCAGCAGAGAAAGCTATTTTAAAAGTATATCCTCACTGCAACATAGCCACGTTTCCGATTGCAGACGGAGGCGAAGGAACGACAGAAGCCATCTGTACGGGATTAAATGTCGACAGAATATCATGCCTCGTACACGATCCGTTGATGAACCCGATTGAAATAACCTACGGAATTACCCGCGACGGAACAACGGCCATACTTGAAATGGCCGCCGCCAGTGGTCTACCGTTAGTCCCGGATCTACTACGAAACCCGATGAACACTTCTACCTATGGCACGGGAGAAATCGTTCTGGATGCACTGAACAGAGGTTGCCGGCAGTTCATCATGGGGCTTGGAGGGAGTGCGACGAATGATGCCGGGATAGGTATGCTGGCTGCTTTAGGCGTTCGTTTTCTCGATAAATCGGGAAACAGGCTGGATCCACAGGGAAGCAACCTGATGCACATAGCTTCCATTGACGATTCACATCTCCACCCGGCTTTGCAAGAATCTTCTTTTATTATTGCCTGTGATGTAAACAATCCGTTTTACGGTCCGCAAGGAGCCGCTTTTGTATATGCTCCGCAAAAAGGAGCCTCCGATGAAGAAGTAATAGCACTGGACAAAGGTTTACAACATTATGCTGCTGTAATCGAGGAACAGAAAGGTATAAACATCGCTTCCATCCCCGGTGCCGGAGCAGCCGGTGGTATGGGAGGCGGTCTGTTGCCTTTCCTCCGGGCTACCCTCAAACCGGGCATCGACACCATACTGGAAATACTGCATTTTCACGAATCGCTGCAAGATGCCGATTTAGTATTCACGGGAGAAGGAAAACTCGATGCCCAGACAGCTATGGGAAAAGCACTGGGTGGAATACTGAGAATAGCTCACGAACAGCATGTTCCCGTAATAGCATTGGGAGGAGGAGTAGAAGCTACCACCCAACTGAATGAAATGGGATTTACCGCCGTACTGTCCATTCAACCGGCTCCTGTTTCCTTAGACAAGGCCATGCAAAAAGAATTCACCCTGAATAATATAGAGCGAACCGTCACCCAGCTCCTCCGTATCATACAGCATTTCACCCCGAATTCCTAAATCCCCCGAATCCAAGCATAAATCATAAATCACAAATCATAAATCAAATCCTCTTCTATGACTGCCATCGGTGCTTTATTCGGATTATTAATATCCGTCTTTTTAATTATAAAGAAAATATCTCCTACCTACAGCCTGATTGCCGGTGCTATTGTAGGCGGATTATTGGGTGGACTGTCACTGGCAGATACCGTAAGCGTGATGACGGACGGTGTCAAGGACGTAACTCCGGCCATTATTCGCATTCTTACGGCAGGTGTGCTATCGGGCATACTAATCAAAACAGGAGCAGCAACTACTATTTCCAATGCCATCATCAACACACTCGGTGAGAAGCGTGTATTTGCCGCTTTGGCTCTGGCCACTATGTTGCTGTGTACAGTCGGCGTCTTTATCGACGTAGCGGTTATCACCGTAGCCCCCATCGCCTTATCCATCGGAAAACGTCTGGGACTGTCGCCATCCGTGCTGCTGATAGCCATGATCGGCGGTGGAAAATGTGGTAATATAGTATCTCCCAACCCGAATACCATCATTGCCGCCGAAAACTTTAAAGCCGATCTCTCATCGGTCATGTTTTATAATGTTCTGCCGGCAGTTATAGGACTACTTTTTACGATTTTCGTCATCATGCGTCTTATCCCTAAAAGATTGACAAACAACGGAACCAAACAAGAAGAAGAAGTTGCAGACGACAAACAATTGCCGTCTCTTGCCAGCAGTCTGGTAGCCCCCATTATCACAATCATCCTGCTTGCCCTGCGGCCTGTGGCAGGAATCACCGTCGACCCTCTCATCGCATTGCCCATCGGCGGCATCTGCGGCATTCTCTGCATGAAACAATGGAAAAACATCTTGCCGAGTATGGAGTACGGTCTTCAAAAGATGTCCACCGTAGCCGTACTGCTGACCGGAACAGGAACAATTGCGGGCGTCATCAAGAACTCCACCCTTAAAGACTGGATACTGCATCTTCTGGAACAAGCGCATTTCAACGAAATAATGATAGCCCCGGTATCGGGCGCGTTAATGTCCGCCGCTACGGCATCCACTACCGCTGGTGCTACGCTTGCTTCGGCTTCCTTTGCCGATGCCATCCTTGCCGTAGGCATATCAGCCGCCTGGGGAGCTGCCATGATAAATTCCAGCGCTACCGTTCTGGACCACCTGCCCCACGGTTCCTTTTTCCATGCCACCGGAGGCGTTTGCGAACTGACGTTTAAAGAGCGGTTAAAACTTATCCCCTACGAAACCCTCATAGGAGCCGTATTAGCCACCTCCACCACCCTTCTATGTCTCATCTGATAGTTCCCGTTTCACATAATTCATAAATCATAATCCATAAATCATGAATCCCCCTATATCCACCCACCAACGTCTTCTCTCTCTCGATGTTTTGCGAGGTATCACTGTTGCCGGCATGATACTTGTCAACAATGCCGGTGCATGTGGATATGGCTATGCCCCACTACGGCATGCAAAATGGGACGGCTTTACTCCTGCCGATCTCGTCTTCCCGATGTTCATGTTCCTAATGGGAATTTCCACGTATATCTCCCTCCGGAAATACAATTTCCAATGGCAACTTACAATCGGAAAAATAATAAAACGTGCTTTTCTTTTAATTCTGATAGGCATTGCGATGAAATGGCTCATCCATTCCTTCGAAACGGGAATCTGGAACGACTGGGAGCACATGCGCATCTTAGGAGTGATGCAACGGCTCGGCATCTGTTACGGGATCACTGCCGTCATGGCATTATTCATCCCACACAAACGTTTTCTTCCGATAGCCCTGCTCTTGCTAATAGGCTATTTTATCCTTCAACTGGCAGGAAACGGATTCGAGAAAAGTCCCGATAACATCATGGCCATAGTCGATTCCACCGTTTTAGGAACCAGCCACATGTACTTGCAAGGCCGGCAATTCGTTGAGCCCGAAGGAATTCTGAGTACCATTCCTGCCGTAGCCCAAGTAATGATCGGTTTTGTATGCGGTCACATGCTTATCAACCGGAAAGACAACCAGGAGAGGATGCAGCAACTCTTCTTTATGGGCACTCTCCTGCTCTTTGCCGGATTCCTGCTCAGCTATGCCTGTCCGCTGAATAAACGCCTGTGGTCGCCGAGTTTCGTGCTGGTTACTTGCGGAATAGCTGCTTTGGCATTGGCTGTACTAATTGAAGTAATCGACGTCCGAAAAAAGAAAGAATGGTGTACTTTCTTCAAAGTCTTCGGGGTTAATCCATTGCTGCTATATGTAGCAGCCGAGATATTCGGTGACCTGTTCCGTACATGGCATATCAATACTTTCCTGTTCGATACCTGCCTGCAACCTCTATTCGGCAATTATTTCGGTTCGTTCATGTATGCCGCCCTTTTCCTGTCCCTCATTTGGCTGGTGGGATATATTCTGTTTAAGAAACAAATTTACATAAAACTCTAATTAAAAATGATGAAAAGAAACATTTGTCTGGTTATCGTAACCCTATTCCTCTCCCTCGCGGCGGGAGCGAAAGAGAAAGACGTAGTTGCCATGCAATCGATGGTAAAACGTCTCATTCCGGCATACGCCGAAAACTTTCAGTTCAGAAAGATGAAACCGATAGACGGGAAAGACTGTTTCCGCCTGGACGCTTCCGATCCCCGGAAAATCATAATCAGTGGCAACAATGCCAACTCGATGGCTATGGGACTGAATCACTACTTGCGATATTATTGCCTGACCACTATCTCCTGGTATGCTGACATTCCGGTAGAAATGCCTGAAACACTTCCGGCTGTCGAGAAACCCATTCAAATAGAAGCGAAAGTAGACCGGCGTTTCTTCCTGAATTATTGTACATATGGCTACACCATGCCTTTCTGGCAATGGAAAGACTGGGAACGCCTCATCGACTGGATGGCGCTAAACGGCATCAACATGCCCCTGGCCATTACCGGACAAGAAGCCGTGTGGTACAAAGTATGGAAGAAAATAGGACTGACGGATGAAGAAATACGCTCTTACTTTACCGGACCGACCTATCTTCCCTGGCACCGGATGGCCAATATAGATGGATGGAACGGCCCTCTACCCATGCACTGGCTGGATAGCCAAGTGGAATTACAAAAGAAAATTCTGACCCGCGAACGCGAATTGAACATGAAACCGGTACTTCCCGCCTTCGCCGGACATGTGCCCGGTGCACTGAAGCGTATCTTCCCCGAAGCGAATATTCAAAATCTCGGAAAATGGGCAGGTTTTGCCGAAGAGTATCGCTGTCATTTCTTGAATCCGGAAGAAGCCTTATTTGCTACTATCCAAAAACAGTACATCAAGGAACAAACCCGTCTCTTCGGGACAGATCATATTTATGGCGTAGACCCTTTCAATGAGGTAGATCCTCCAAGCTGGGAACCGGAATACCTCAGTAAAGTATCCGCGGACATGTATCACACCCTGACTGCTGCCGACCCGAAAGCCGAATGGATGCAAATGACCTGGATGTTCTACTTCGACCGTAAAGACTGGACCGCACCGCGCGTGAAAGCAATGTTGACAGGAGTGCCGCAAGGCAAAATGGTACTTTTAGATTATCACTGCGAGAACGTGGAATTATGGAAAACCACCGAACACTTCCACGGCCAACCTTACATTTGGTGTTATCTTGGTAACTTTGGCGGAAACACCACGCTCACCGGAAACGTAAAAGAAAGCGGTGCCCGTCTGGACAACACCCTGATAAACGGCGGAAGCAATTTTAAAGGTATCGGCTCCACGTTGGAAGGATTGGATGTGATGCAGTTCCCCTACGAATATATCTTCGAAAAAGCCTGGACACTGAATACGGACGATCGCAGTTGGCTGAATGCTCTTGCCGACCGTCATACCGGAGTTACCTCCGAACCGGTTCGCGAAGCTTGGGATATCCTGTTCAATCAAGTGTATGTACAAGTTCCCAGAACCCTGGCCATACTACCCAACCTTCGTCCCGTAATGAATAAGCCCAACAACCGTACTTCCATCAACTATCCGAATACCGCTCTGCTTCAGGCATGGCAAAAGCTGTTGCAAGCTCCCGATTGCAATCGCGATGCACTCCGGCTGGATATCATCACTGTAGGACGCCAACTACTTGGAAATTATTTCTTGACGGTAAAAGATGACTTCGACCGCATGTATGAAGCCAAAGACCTGCCGGCATTAAAGGCAAGAGCGGCAGAAATGCGCGAAATACTAAACGACCTGGAACGTTTGAATGCCTTCCATAGCCGTTGCTCGCTCGACAAGTGGATTTCCGATGCCCGCAAATACGGCAATACCCCGGAATTGAAAAACTATTATGAGAAGAATGCCCGCAATCTGATTACCACCTGGGGAGGCCGTCTAAATGATTATGCCAGTCGTACTTGGGCAGGACTTATCAAGGACTACTATTCCAAACGTTGGGACATGTATCTGGACGCGGTCGTTGCAGCAGTTGAAAATAATCGGGAATTCGATCAGGAAAAGCTGGACGGAGAATTCAGACTGTTCGAAGATTCATGGGTGAGTTCCACCCGCCCTGTTGAAGTAACTCCGGAAGGCGACCTGCTTATTTACGCCCGTTTTTTATTAAATAAGTATGAACGAAAAATAAACTAATCATCAGGGTAACGACAAAAGACAATGCAACTTGCAGTGAAATGTGATGCAACTTGCAATTTTGAAAACAGTATTTAAGTCCCTAAAGACGCAGTATCCTCTGTATGAAAGGGTATAACTTCTTTCCGAAAAAGATGTGGCAGAATAGAAAAAACTGCCACATCTTTTTCATAAATCCCGACTATCTGCAACATCAGAAGAAATATTCATCTGTTACAGACATAAAACATGTCAGGACTTAAACTCTTTCACAGCCCTTTCCAATCTTTCCAAACTCAATTCTCCGGATTGTCTCCACAATTGTTCACCTTTTCTCATCAAGATGAATGTAGGCGTACTTTCAATCGTATAAAATTCGGCAAGAGCATTTTCCTGATCCACGTCCACCTCCACGACTTCAAGAATACCTTCCATCATTTTCTTAAACTCTTTCACCACCGGATGCATACGCTTACAGTGAGGACACCAAGTTGCATAAAATTCCGCCATGACCCAATCGCCATGACTCAGTTTTTCCTCATTTCTATTTTCACGGGCTATTTTCTTTTCTTCCATTTCGATAAATACTTTAAATTGATTAACTGCTGTTCCAACAACGCAAAAAGGGAGAATGTTTACGATACAGACAAGAATAAAGATAGATTAATACATCGGGCAACCAAGCCCTTCAAAAGTATCGATCCATTCTCAATATTGACAAAAAACGATCCGCTTATGTCAAGATATGCCACTTGAACGTTTCTTCATCATACTACTTAACTTCAATTATATCATTTTATTCAAATATTCTCCTGCTTTTTTTTGCCCATCGCTAATTTATACATATTTTTGTTCAAAATTTAAACCAAGCAACAAACAAAATCATAAAAAAGAAATGAGGAGCATTTTAAAAGCAATCATCGTCACCCTCTGCTTATTAGTAAAAACCTACTTGTCATACAGCGAGAACACTGGTACCAACATCAATCATATTCTCGTTCTTAATGCTTACAGCAGTTCTAATCCCTGGAGCAATAGTTTCATCACTCCAATTGTAAACATGGCATCACAAAACAAACAAATCGGAGTGTATGTAGAAAACTTAAACATGCTGACATTACAAGACGCTGAAGCAAGAAAAAATCTGAAAAAGGATATACTTTCAGAAGTATATTCCTACTCTCCCAAAGTTATTGTACTTATAGGAAATGCAAGCTTCATCCTACACGATGAATTGAACCGGCGCTGGCCCGACATCCCTATGATATTGTGCGGTGAACGGGATTACACAGGGCCTATCGACTCGATCATTCAAGGGCATCCCCTCACAGAAGAAGAACGTATTCCTATAAATAGCCTGCAAGACAAATATAACCTGACAATGATGCAGGCCAATATTTATATGGAAGAGAATCTTCAGCTTATGAAACAACTGATCCCGCAAATGGATAAAGTTATATACATCGGTGATGAAACATATATCTGCCAACAAAACGATTACGATCTTTCCAAACTCATCCGTGAGAAGTATCCGGAAATGGGATACGAGTTCATTTCTGCCAAAAACACTTCGACCGACAGCCTGTTTTCCATCTTGAACCAGCAAGACCTGCAAACTACCGGCATTCTATTTTCCTCTTGGCTCCGTGCCAAGGACTACAATGGCAATACCGTACTGATAAGTAATTCGCATCGGATCATCGCCACTTCATCCATGCCTTTATTTTCATTCAGAACGGTAGGGGTCGATGAAGAAGGCGGAATCGTAGGCGGCTACATATATGATGAAGAAAAATACGTCGACCGGCTTTTAAACACGATTAAAGAAATTCTCAATGGAAAACAGGCACGTGATATCCCTTTTTACTATGCCACAGATGCTGCGCCAAGGTTCAATTACCAATCATTAATCCAACACAATCTCAGTCCCGAGCGTTGTCCTAAAAACACCGTTTTCTATAATGCCCCTCCTACTTTCTGGGAACAATACGAATATATAATCATCGGAAGTATCTGTTTTATTATCGTTCTTTTACTATCTTTCCAGTATCACCGCCTGCACGTACTCGAAAAGATGAAACGATTACAACAAAAAGAACTGGAAACCACTACAAGATACTATAGCCTTATCAATAACATGCCCATTCTTTATATGTCGGAAGAACTGATAAAAAATAAAGAAGGCCGTATCATCGATACCAAATACACCGATGTAAACAAACACTTTGAAAACAGATTCTTCAAACGAAATGAAATCATAGGAAAGTCGGGCAGCGAAATGTTCCCGGAATCAATGCCACAATTCCTGTATTTCATGAATATAGCCTTACAGGAAAAACGCTCCATCACTTTCTCTTACTATTACAAAGAAATAGATACATTTTATGATATCGTAGTAAACGCTACCAGCGACGGACGCTTTATGGATGTATTCTGCCTGAACAGCACAGAATTACATCATGCACAAAAACAGTTACGCTCTATCAACCATAAGCTTTCGATGGCTCTCGACATAGCCAACATTGTGCCCTGGAAATGGAATCTGCAAACTCACACCATACTTTGTGACATAAACAAACCTGTCGAATTAAGTGATAATAATAAAATAAATGAAGAACAAATGTCTGTGCCCGATAATCAATATTTTGCCAAGATATACAAAGAAGATCTTCCTAAAGTGAAAGAGGCCTATGCCGATCTGATTGCCGGACGTATACAGACTGTTAAAGAAGAATACCGTGTTGTGAACCGTGTCAATGGTTGCAAGCACATCGATTGGGTAGAAGCCCGTGCTGCCGTAGAAAGTTATGATGAAAAAGGAAAACCACTAACACTGGTAGGTTCTTCATTGGTTATCACTGAACGAAAAAAGATGGAGACAGATTTAGTTTCTGCCAAAAACCGTGCAGAAGAATCCAACCGTCTGAAATCTGCTTTCCTTGCTAATATGAGCCATGAGATTCGTACCCCTCTTAATGCCATCGTCGGATTCTCCGGAATTCTGGCCTCTACTGAAGCGGAAGAAGAGAAACAAGAATATGTCAGCATTATCGACAACAACAATACTTTATTGTTACAACTTATCAGTGACATCCTCGATCTTTCTAAAATTGAAGCCGGTACGATGGAATTCATAGACACTGATTTCGAACTGAACAAAGTCATGACAGAGCTGGAAAGTTCTCTTCGTCTGAAACTGTCTCCGGACAAAGAGGTCACGCTTTCGTTTGAGCCCCAATTACCGGAACTTTATATTCACGCCGAACGTAACCGCATTTCACAAATAATTATTAATCTGGCTACTAATGCCATTAAGTTTACCAATAAAGGCAGCATACGTTTCGGCTACGAAAAGCGTGACAATGGCACTCTTTATTTTTACGTCACCGATACCGGATGTGGCATTCCGGCCGAAAAACAAAAAGATATATTCGAACGTTTCGTTAAGCTAAACAATTTTGCACAAGGTACAGGTTTAGGTCTTTCTATCTGTCAAACCCTCGTCGAACATATGGGAGGGGAAATCGGTTTGAAATCCCAGATAAACGAAGGTTCTACTTTTTGGTTTACCCTACCTTATGTTCCTGCAACTAATCAGCATCATGAAGAAGAGACAAAGTCAGAACCGATAAAAATAAAAAAACAAAAAATCACGATTCTGGTTGCAGAAGATCATGAAAGCAATTATCATCTGATAGAGTCCATTCTCAAAAAAGACTACACTTTGGTGCATGCCTGGAATGGAAAGGAAGCGGTTGATCTATTCAAAGAATATGCTCCACAACTCATTCTGATGGATATCAACATGCCTGTTATGGATGGATACGAAGCGACTAAAGAGATACGCAAATATTCGACTCAGGTTCCAATCATAGCTGTCACCGCTTTCGCCTATGCTTCTGACGAACAAAAAGTCATGGAAAACGGCTTTGATGCCTATATGGCAAAACCGATAAATGCCGACCAATTGAAAACACAAATAACTTCCATGCTAAGGCAACATATCATTTTCATGTAACAAGTTACTTTTGAAAAAGCATATTTAGCAATGCTTAGAACCTGTTTAAATTTTCCTCTTAAAAGTTCTTATCAGTTTATTTTGAGCAAAATTTAAACAGACTTAAAAACACTTGATATATTGTTCCGGTTTGATCAGGCCATTTCATTTTAGAAGCTTCCCCTAAGGGACAATTTTGTTCATCGGGGTACATTATCCACATAGAATTTACCCCCTTCACCGGCTTCACCTTTTTTAATCAAATACCCTATTTATCGGTGATGCAGGGTGAAGGCACGCCTTGTTTTTCCGGCAACCGTGCCCACCGTCTGTATGATCGGTGCTCACTGCCCGTATGCCTGAGGCTTACGCCCCGTATGCCCAGTTCTTGGAAGGTATTTACACAGAGAGCGGAAAGTGGCAACGGCCCTTCACCCTGTACTGCAGATGAATAGGGTATTTGATTAAAAAAAGGTGAAGCCGGTGAAAGGGGGAAAAAACATACAGAAGAGTCAACATTCTAAAGAATAAAACATTCACCGGAAAAAAGATGCTACATCTTTTTTGGAAACCTGCACATCTTTCCGTTAAAACCTGTTACATCTTTTTTGGAAAGTTGCTACGTCTTTTTCTTGAAGATGCTACAACTTATCACAAAAAGAAATAGCCCCGTAAATCAATGATTTACAGGGCTATTTAGTAAATATTTCTACTATTTCAGCGGAGAGACAGGGTTTTGAACCTATAACTCTAACCGCTTATATTTCAGCTACTTTGCTTTCAAAATTTCAAATAGGTAACGAAACAGTAACGATTTTCAACCGTTAAGCCTGTC
>NZ_HF991013.1:17987-25447 GCF_000432295.1 Bacteroides sp. CAG:189 | reverse complement strand
CGAGCAGTATACATTGGATATGACTCCTTTTTCACGAGGAATGTATCTGATATCAGTAAAATCTCCAGATTATGACCATATAATAAAAGTATTAAAGTATTAGTAGAGTTAATCTTACATATTATGAATATTAAAAATTTAAAGTTATGAAAACAAAATTATCTTTTTTAATTGTAGCGATTAGTGTTTGCATGAGTGCATTGGCAGTAGAAGTTCCTGCTAAATTATTTGTGCGTGGTACAGCTTTGGCCGAATCTTCCGTAGCAATGGAGATGAAACGTATCAATGAAGATTTTCCAAAGTTCTATATGGGCGAGGGAAGTATCAGTAACACTTATGAATTGTTTACTGCATTGAAAACAGGTAGTTATGAATTTGCCACTTCGGCTGACGGTGGTGCTTTAATTCAGGCTGCCACAATCACAGTGGACGGTGGAGAGAGTTTGGTTCCATATCGTATTCGCGTTAATTTTGACGAAGCAACGCCGGTGGTATCCGTACTCAAAGTGGATGAAGTTATTTTGTGGGCGCCTTCTAAAAAGTATGTTATAACGAATTTGGAGTATGTAGGTAATTCAACGTTCTACAACGACTATGTTGAATATATCAAAGCAGATTGGGGAGACGAAAGATATCGCATCCGGGTTTATACGGAAGACGGAGAATATACGACTTATGGATATAAGTTGAGAGCTGTTTCGGCTCCTGATAATGATAGTAATGAAGATGAAAAATTACCGGGTTATTTTGATTTGTATACCACTACCAATATTGAGGGCTGGGACGAAACGATAGACGGAGAAAAATTCTATGGCAGCGAATATAAATTATCTGTAAAACGCAGAACAGCCAATCCGTTGCTTCCTTTCAGCGTGAAAGTTATTTTTAGCACTTCTAAAAATTATACACACGAGCTGAGAGATTATGATCCTACTTCTATTCGTGAAAATAAGATGCAGAATGTGAATATTTATCCTACTATAATTGACAACAGCACCACTGTGTCGGTTGCCGAAGGTGCATTTTCTGTCGAATTTGTTTCTATAACCGGTGTGTCGGTGCTGAAAGTCAATTCTTCCGGAAATGTATTGAATTTGGAAGGATTGGATATGGCAAGTGGAATGTATCTGGTAAAAATTGTTCAGGATAACAACGTTTTATCAGTGAAACGTGTGATTAAATTGTAAAAGTGAGTGGGGAGAAGTTGTGGAGATATACAGCTTTCTCCCCTTTTGTGTTTTACGAATTGTAAAACTGGTTTTTATATTTGTAACAATGTCTAATACTCTTCTTCCAAGATTTCAGGAAGAAGCACAATCATTATTTATTATGGAACGATTTTATAAAAAAAGTTTGATTTTTTCTCTTCTCCTTATCGGAATATTCCAGTTTGTATTTGCTCAGAACGGTACCTATTCAAAGCGGTATTACAAACAACAGAAGGTTACGTTCAACAGACCGAATGGAGCCTATACCAATCAATCGCTTTTAGAAGATTTTGGAAATGGCAAATATTACACGGATCGTGACCACGCGACAATCGTAGACAGTACTTATCAGATAAAGTTTAAAAAAGGATGCAAGGTTGGCGGCACGGGGGCGGCTGTGATTGTGAGTACCCCCAAGCTAAAGCAGTATACAATGGAATATCTTATTAAATATGATAACAATTTTGAATCGGGTTTGCACGGCAAGCAATTTGGTTTCAATTTAGGAGTAGGGTATTCGGGAGGGGCTTCTGATGCGGCTACGAAGAATGGTGACGGAGGAAGTGTACGTCTGCAGTTTGATGCACACGACGATTGTATTTCTAATCAGCTGTATGTTTATTATTCGGATATGACCACAGAATACGGTTGTAATCCCGGTGATCAGAAATATGATATGCAACGGGGAGTATGGAATAAGATAAAACTGACTGTCACTATGGAAACTTCTTATGAAGCTAAAGACGCCCGTATTGAAGTGTGGTGCAATGATGAAAAGAAAATAGATGTGACAGGGCTTTCTCTTGTTCGCAAAGATGAGCATCGTTTGATAACCGGTATTTGTTTTGAGTCGTTCCCCGGGGGCGGAGGTATCTATCCTACACATGATAATTATCTTTATATTGATGATATGACTTGGTATCCCGGTGAAGATAATGAAACTTTTAAAAGTACTCCCAATGAATTGTATATGAGAGGGGATGCATTAGCCGAGTCTCTTTCTCCCTTGAAAATGCAGCGGATAGTGGAAGGTTTTCCTGAAAGTTATAATGGAAATTTAGTAACGAGCAATACTTTTGAATTGATTACATCGTTGAAAACCGGAAGTTATTCGTTCTCTGCTTCGGAAAATGGTGAAGATAAAATTCAATCGGAAGACATTACAGTAAATGAGACAGAAGGCGTTCCGGTTCCTTATCGGATCCGGGTAAATTTTGATGATGATATTCCATCGGTTACGATGGAGAAAATAACCGGAGCCGTATTATTTGCCCCTTCTAAGAAATACATAATAACCGATTTGAATTATACTGGAAACTCCACTTTCGAAGTGGAGAATCTCCAGTATAACGGTTCTACGTGGGGAGATCCGAGATATCGTATCCGACTTTATCTGGAAGATGGTTCTATGGCTACTTACGGATATATGAAAGGTAGTATTTCTGCTCCGAATGATGATAGTAATTCATCCGGTTATTTTGAACTGTTTCCAACAACCAATATCGATGATTGGTTTGAAACGATTGATGAAATTAAGTATACGGGAAATGAGTTTAAATTGTCTTCGAAAAGAAGAGGGGAGGGGTATGATTTGGCACCGTTTAATATGAAGGTAGTTTTCAATCCTCTTGGAAATTATTATCATGTCATAAGCGATTATGTAGATACTCCTCCTGTAGGCATTGCCGGAGAGCGGGGGAAGGATATTAGAGTTTATCCAACTTTTTTTGATAAATATATTATGATCCAAGGTGATGAGGATGGAATGTCGGTTGAATTATATAATGTATCCGGAAATAAATTGATACAGACCTATACCGGAACTTCCATTTGCCGATTAGAGAATCTGGATATTCCCAGAGGGGTTTATCTTTTGAGAGTCTCGACCCGGAATAATGAGACGGTGACAAGACGTGTAATCAAGTATTGATCTCTTTCTTCTTATTAAATAAAGATTCGGGTATTGAAATAAACCCTATTTATAAATTGAATAAAATTGATAATTTATGCAGCTCTTCTTCTTAAATGGTGCTATCGGCTTTTCTCCTAAAAAGATAGGTTGGTTTCTGGTTTTTCTTTTAATGGTTCATCATACAGTATTGTGTCAGGATTCCAATCGACCGGTTCATGTTTTTACGCTGGATACTCCCGATTATACTCATAGTCCATATACCGGAATGACGCGGAAACATTGGATAGATGCGGCGAAATACATGCTTGAGGGAGCTTTCGGCTATATTCATGACACAAATGATGCAATGAAATTTCCCAAACAGAAAGGCAAGAGTTATCCCAATAAGGAAGAACAAATTCCCACAGAGAAATTAGAAGGACTTTGCCGCACATTATATATTGCCGCTCCTTTATTAAAAGAAAATCCCGGCCTGGTTCTAAATAATATAAAGGTCGCAGATTATTACAGACAACAATTAGTGAATATTATCACTCCGGGGCATCCGAGCTATATATCTCCCCGGACAAAGAATGCCATCTCTCAGAATCTGGTGGAATTTGGAGCTTTATCCATATCCTTGTTTTCAATACCCGAAATCTTATGGAATCCCTTGTCGCAACAACAAAAAGATGCATTGGCTCATACCATGTTGAGCTATGCGGATGGTCCTACTGTACCGTCTAATTGGCGTTTCTTTAATTTGTTTGTATTTAGCTTCTTTAAAAGTGTGGGATACGAGGTAAATGAACCGCTTATGAAGAAGTTTCTGGATCTGTCTTTGGCCGATTATCGGGGTGAAGGATGGTATATAGACAATTCTTCTTACGATTATTATAGTATGTGGGCTTATCAGATGTATGGTCTTCTTTGGAGTGAATATTTCGGAAAAGAAAACTATCCGGAATATGCGAAACGCTTTATAGATAACTTTAAAGAGATGACCGGGACGTATCCGCTCATGTTTGGACGTAACGGGCAGATGATAATGTGGGGACGCAGTATTACTTATCGTTTTGCAGCCGTTTCTCCATTTTCTTTGGCGGGATATATGAATGATGATTCTGTAAATTATGGTCATTTACGTCGTATTGCTTCCGGCACTTTGTTGCAATTCCTTCAGAATCCGAATCTGCTGGCGGATGGAGTGCCTACCTTGGGGTTTTATGGTGCTTTTGAACCGGCAATTCAAGGATACAGTTGTCGTGGCAGTGTGTACTGGATGGGAAAAGCTTTTTTAAGCTTATTATTGCCGGAATCCAATCCTTTTTGGTCGGCCCAGGAAAATGAAGGCATTTGGGGTACGAAAGATCGGAAGAATCCGGTTAAAAACACATTCCAGAACGGTGCAAAGATTCTCATCACAGACTATTTGGAAAGCGGTATCAGCGAAATTCGTACCTCAACGGAGATGCCGGCCAATGCGCGTGAAGATTGGAGATATTCGGAAAACTATAACCGGTTGTCTTATAGCAGTGAATTTCCATGGATGGCAGATGGAGCGAATGGCGAAGTGGCAATGAATTATACTTTTAAGAAAGCGGATGAAGGATGGAAAGCATTGTCCGTGTATCGATTTAAGCGTTTCGAGCAAGAGGTATATTATCGGGAGGCTTGGTTGAGAAACGATACCGACATCGAATTTCAATTGGCTGATATATTATTGCCTGATGGTGTTTTGCGCGTTGATAAAGCTATGTCCGTGAATCCGGTTGAAGCCCATCTGGGGCATTATGCTCTCCCTCACCTGACAAATACGATAAAAGAAAAAACGATTAAGAAGCATGGGTATACGGCCTATGTGATAGAAAATGAAAAACATCAATTGGCAATGGTACCTTTATATGGATGGAAAGAGGTTGGTTTCGAACATACTTCCGGATTGCATCCCGAAAGTGACGAATGTACGGTGCTGAATGCAAAAGAAATTTTTACCGGTGAGAAGATATTTGTTACACTTCTATTATGGAATAAAGCAGGAATGAAAGTCGATAATAAACGACTTTTCCCGGTAAAGGATGTACTTGTTTCGCACGATAAGAAAAGTGTTACAGTTTTGTTGAATGACGGTACTCGGAAGGAAGTAGTATGGTAAAGGAATGAGCAATATAAAACGGATAAGGGAATGTTGAAAAGAGGTATATCAATGATAGTGGGAACTCTGTTGTCCATGTGTTATATAGTTGCTTCACCATTTTTGCCGACTAAGACAGAGATTATAGAAACGGGAAAACTGGTTAATGGTTATTGGATCAAAAATCATTCGCAAGGAGGGAATAATGATTGGGCAAGGTCTGTTTATTATGTAGGGAATACCTGTTTCTATAAATATTTCCCTAAAGCGATTTACTTGGAATATTCTACGGCATGGGCCGAAAGTCATCATTGGAAATTGAGAAGTTCTGGGCCAGATCATGCCGATGCCCAGGTTTGCGGACAGGTTTACTTGGATTTATATCAGTTGGATGGAGAAAACCGGACTAATAGAATTGCCGCTATCAAAGAAGGCATTGATAAAATGGTAACAAGACCCGATGTTGACGACTGGTGGTGGGTAGATGCTTTGTTTATGTCGATGCCTGTTTTTACTCATTTGGGCGTTTTATACAATGATGATAAGTACTTCGATAAGATGCATGATTTATACTCTGTTACGAAAAGGAATTTATATAACCCGGAGGATCATTTGTGGTATCGTGACAAAACGGTAAGCCATGTGACGCCGAATGGCAAAGCTTCTTATTGGTCGAGAGGGAATGGATGGGCATTCGGCGCTTTGGCTCGCGTGTTGGATATGTTGCCAGTGAACAGTGTGTACAGAACTGAATATCTGACGGTATTCAGAGATATGGCTGTCTCATTGAAAGAGTGCCAGCGGGAGGATGGCTTTTGGAATCCAAGCCTGATTGATCCGGAGGACTACGGAGGGCCGGAGGCAAGCGGCACGTCTTTGTTTCTTTTCGGATTATCCTGGGGAGTCAATCAGGGGATATTGGATAAGGATATTTATATGCCTGTCATTGCGAAAGCATGGAATGGATTAACGGCTTTGGCAGTGCAGCCCGATGGGTTACTTACTTATGTACAAGGTGTTGGTTTCAAGCCATCATCAAATCCTGCTACTTCTGCTTCCACGGCAGATTTTGGAGTAGGTGTTTTCTTAATGGCTTGTGCGGAGACGGCAAAACTTGCTTCCGGAAGTGTTCCTGCGGTTTCAAATTTTGATATAGTAGATCTAAGAGCGACTGATAAAAATAGGATTCTATTAAGATTTAATCAGGAAATAGAGGATGTGTCTGCTCTTTCAATTTCCAATTATGAGATAAATAATGCCGTTAAGGTAAAACGGATAGAAAAGGAAAATACCAGATCGATTGTATTGGTTACCAGCGATCTGTTTCCTGCAGATTACCGATTGAAAGTGCAGAATGTGAAGAGTAGAGCCGGTGAGTCTTTGGATGCCGGTGCATGGGCTTTTTTTGAATATATGGGGATTCATTCTGTTACAGCCAGTGATTATCAGAATGGGACTACAAATACACCGGATAAGGTGACGGATGGTGATATGTCCACTCGCTGGTCCTCGGAAGGGGTAGGCAGGTGGCTTTTGCTTGATTTGGGAGAAGAGAGAGTGCTTCATTCCGTTCGTCTTGCTTTTTATGAAGGGAATACACGGAAAAATTATTTTAAGATAAGTTTATCTCTTGATAATGTATGCTTTGAAGATGTATATCAAGGGGAATCAAGTGGCACGACAGACCAATTGGAGAGGTATGACTTTAACGATAAAAAGGCTCGTTACGTTAAGATAGAATTTAATGGGAATAGTAAAAGTAAGTGGAATAGTGTGTTAGAAGCCAGAGTCGGGACGTCAGAATCTGTTTTGGGGCTTTTACGTAATCAGAATTCTCTTTTTTGTATTATTACAAACTCATTGCAAGAAGGCCGGCTGGTAATCTTGACGGAGGAGGGTAATCACTTCCAGAGATTAGAATTATCAATTATAGATATGGGAGGAGCTTGTGTTCATCATCAGGCCTTTATAAATACTGATAATATAATAGTAATAAATGATTTATACCTTATGAAAGGGATGTATATTTGTTCGGTTGCCTTTGGTAAAAGAAGAATGTCTCAGTTACTGGTTATTGCATAAATCGGGGGAACAGGATGCTCTGTTTTTATGCATCGTGCAAAGCTCTCTTGGACACGGTGCTTAGTTATACTTAGCACGGTGCATACGGATTGTATGGATAGTGCTTGGCGATGGTAAGCACCATGCTTACCAGCGCCAAGCACTG
>NZ_HF991013.1:0-17927 GCF_000432295.1 Bacteroides sp. CAG:189 | reverse complement strand
ATCGTATCTTTTTTTTAATATAAAACATAGCTTTATAGTTATTTATTGTTACCTTTGAATATTGTTCAACCAAATGTGAATATTATGAGAAATATTACTATTCTATTATTGATTTTATCTTGTGTTTTTGCTGGCCATATACAGGCACAAACTGAATTCTCAAAAACAGGAACACAATGGAAAGTAAATCGTTTTTGCTATGGTATATGGAACGATACATATATTAATGATGATTATTTTTATGAATTAGGGACAGATACATTGCTTGGAGATAAGAATTGTAAGAAACTGTATTTGGACAAGGTACTCGTTGGAGCTTTTTTAGAAGAAGATCGTAAAGTGTGGTATTATCCATTTCAAGAATATGTAAATATTCCGGATAGAGTACTTTTATATGATTTCTCTAAAGAGGAGGGGGATAAGATTGAATCTTATAGGATTCCTTGGAATATAGGTGGTAATTTGTCGTATTGTGATTTTTTTGATGAACCTATAACATTGACTGTGGAGGATGTTTATTACGAATGTGGACGGAAAATAATGGTAGTTAGCGCTTTAGCTGATTATTATTGTAGAGAAGATGCATGGATTGAGGGTATTGGCAGTCCGTCAGGATTTTGGGGAGCTTATGAGGTAGCTGCAACCGATGGTGTTAACAGGAACACAAGTCTTGCACAGGTATTTGCCTCGGATAAATCTGTTCTTTATTATAAAGGACAGGTTATTAATCCCGATTATCAATCAACTTTTCTTAGGCCGGGCAAGACTTGGGAAATTCAAACTCCGTCGAATAGTATCGATAAGATAAGTATTGGAGAACCTCGGATGATAAACGGCTATCCGAGCTATCCGGTGTATAAAGGTACATATCATTATGATGGTGGTTATTTATATGATGTAAATGGGACTATTTACTGGCTTTTTGGTGGCTATTATGATGATTTACTGGATTGTGATCAATATCTTTATTCATTTGATTTTTCCGAAGTTGATCGCATATATCTTTGTGTATCCCATAATGTCAATATGGTATACTATGTTCCTCCGACGTATGAACCTTATACGGTTACCCGGACAGATCGGATACAGTGCATGGGAAAATCGCTGAAACGCATTGTTTTGGAAGGAAAGATTAAGCATGTATGGTTGGAAGATGTCGGTTCATTGAACTTACTGTTGTATTTGGAAGGTTCTGGTTATCACTGGGATGCTTCAGAATATAAGCTATTGCGTTGCTATGTTGGCGATGAGGTCATTTATGATAGCACCGATTTTCCCGATGGAATAGAAGGCATAGGTGCTTCTGTACCGACTTATTCAATTGCTGATGGTAAATTGATGGTGCATAATGCTTCCGGATATCGTCTTTCCTTTTATAATTTATCCGGAGTCGAAGTATATAGCCAAATCCTTTCGGAAACAACAGAAACAGTTCCCCTTTCTGCTTTTTCTACTACGATATTGATTGGTAAATTGCAGAAAGGGGATGCAGTGATCTCTTTTAAAATAGGAGAGATAAGAAAATAAGAGCGCTTTTTCATCTTTTGCATAAAGCACGGAAGTCGCAGTATTCGCAGGCTTTCGTGTTTTCTGTTTGTGTAAAGGGTGTTTCCGCTCCGAATATTTCTTCCAGTAACCTCTGTAACCGCTCCCGGAACTCATCTTCAAAGAAGGCGAAGTTATTTACGGGTATTTTGGGTTTACGGGGTTCGCCTATCTCAATGACCGGAGAGTAACTTTCATTGGCTGCCCGATGAATGTAGAGTAGGGCAGGAGCTACTTTCAGTGACTGCTTTCTGCTCATGATGGCAGCGTACAGGAATGTCTGGAAAATATAATTAGGTCTCCCTTCGGCGGGGATGAATAACTGCTCGATATTGGCCGGTGTCTTGGGACTTCCTCCGGTTTTGTAGTCCACAATCCGGAGAGTGTCTTCTTTACAATCCATACGGTCTATCGTTCCGCCTATTTTGATTTTGATGGTTCCTTCCGGTGTGTTTACTTCCAACGGTTCTTCTACGGGTTCTTCCATTCCTGCCATGGAGAAAGGTGCATAGGCCAGATCATTGCGCAATAACTGGCGAAGGTAGGAACTGATTACCTTTGAATTGATCAACTGTACTCCGTTGTATTCGGGGCGTTCGTCAAGGGGGACGTGGAAGAATTCTTCTTTAAATGCACGGTCTACATATCCTTGAATGCGGACATCATCCCGTAGCAGGCGTTCTAAATCCTCCTTTCGTATTTCTTTTCCGTTAGCACTTAATTCGCCGTATGCCAATTCTGCCGAGCGATGGAAAATGGTACCGAACAGTGCGGAATCGATCTCTGCACTTACTTCATCCGGTGCTTTCAATCCGGCCACATGACGGTAATAGAATCGCAGGCTGCAATCCAGATAGGCATTCAGGGCCGATGGAGAGAGCGGGAGCGCCTTCGGATTCTGATTGAAATTATACCTGTTCAGCATGCGGCTTCGTATCGCAGGCGTTTTCTCAATCGTTATCTCCCGGCTTTTTTGAGGAGACTGACCGGCTTCAAGGAATTCGTAACTGGTTTCGTGTGGCCATTCTACAAGGAACTGTAACATAAAGCGTGACCATTCTCCCCGGTTCAAGCCATCGGAAGAACTATTGTATATTAACGTGATATTTTCCGCCCGTTGAATCAGACGGTAGAAATAGTAAGCATATACGGCATTCTTATGCTCGATGGTGGTCATCCCGAAGGCTTTGCGGAGATTGTAGGGGATGAAAGAGGACTCGCCTCCGCCTTTGGGCAGTTGGCCCTCGTTGAGTGATAGCATGATAAGGTTACGGAAATCGAGGTTACGGGTTTCGAGCACCCCCATTACCTGCATACCGATGGCCGGTTCGCCGTGAAAAGGAATGTTGGCGGCGGCAAGTATGCGGTTGAGCAGACGTTTCAATGTGTCTATCCGTACTTGAAGTTCATCATTTTCGATCAGATTGAGCAGCCGGTTCACCATCGTGAAGCTCTTAAACAGGGATTCCCGGTAGAGCTGGTTGAAGATGTCTTCCTGTCCCGATTCCTGCCGGTATAGGATAGAGACCTCCTTCAATAGTTCTGTGATGTACAGGCACAGTTCACGAATACCGCTACGCGGTGTAAAAAGCAAGGAGAGGAAATCATCCTGTTTCAGTTCCGTGGGTAAGGGATAAAAACGGTTGGTACGGGTCAGTTCTCTTTCCAAAGATTCCGCTTTGGAGGAAAGCTGACGGGTATAGGGATGCTTTAATATGGCCTGCACTTCTTCATAGCTGTAACGCCCGGTTTCCATCCGGTAACCGGTGGTTTGTAGCTCGACGGCTGCATTGATAAAGCTATATACCGGAGTTTGCGCCAAAGGAAATCCCATGGTAATGTTGACATTCTTCACCTCTGCCGGGATAGAGTGGAGGACAGGAAGTAGCAGTGATTCATTGCAAAGCACCACTGCATTTTCTTTTTCCGAATCGGGGGTAGAGTGTTCCCGTGCCAGTCCTCTCACCCATTCGGGTAGGTAACGGGCTTGTGCATTTTCCGTAGGGGAGGAGATGAAGCGTACTTTCTTGGGATGCCGCAGGCAATCGAAGACTTCTTCCGGAAGTTCATTGGGGAATAACTTCATGTTACGGAGGATAAATTCACCGGCTTCGTGTTTCTGTTGGGGCAATCGGGTATAGAAAATGTCATAATCCCAGTAGAAAAGCGCCTTGCCGGCATCTTGCAGAATGGAGAAGAAGCGGGTTTCCACCGTGTTGAGCACATTGAAGCCGACAAATACATATTTGTCATAGCGGAGCGTGTCTGTGTCGAGTGCTTCGATAACGTTGCGGTAAAGCATCCCTTCATAGGCTATGCCTAATGTTGTAAGCCGTGAACGGTAATTGCGGTAAATATCACCTAATTTATCCCAGAGAGAAATAAATTTCTCCTTTAGCTCCGTATGCTTCTCTATGGAGAAGTTTTGAAAGAACTGTCGGATGGCGCTTTCTTGTTCTTCATCGAGAAAGTCGAAATCATCCATGATGTTTTTTAAATCTTGCAGGTTGGTAAAAAGCTTGTCGGCATCTACCAGATTCTTGTCTACATCATCAAAGTCGCTGATGAGCAATTCCCCCCAGAAATAAAAGTCGTCCAGTGATTCTTCACTTTTAGTCTCTTCGCGAAAGACCTTATACAACTCACAAACTAACCGGATGGGATCACCTAATTTCTGTATGGATAATTGTTGAAACAATTCGCTGATACTGATATATGCGGGCGACCAGATAGGGCGATCGGATTGCGCAGCCAAGTGTTCATTGAAAAACAGACTGGCACGTTTATTCGGAAAAACGATGGCTACCCGTGAGAGATCGTTGCCGATTTTACTGTGGAGGTCTTGAGCGACCAGTTCGAGAAAGGTAGGCCTCTCCCCCGACCCCTCTCCGTGGGAGAGGGGGGAGTGTGTCTGATTATTGGAGTAGGGCATGTTAGGGTTATATATAAAGAGGTTTATTATGATGTTTAATTATAAGAGTCATACATTCAAAGAAATATTAAGAGTCTATGTCTCTTCGTTATTGGAAGCAATAAGAATATTCTTGATCTGTTTAATCACTGTTTCCGGATTATCGATCACTTCTTCATTTTTAAAACGTATCACCTTGTATCCTAAAAGCGACAGTCTTTCCGTACGTTCCCGGTCTTTCAGAATTTGTTCAGCAGTCAAATGGTAGTCGCCATCCAATTCAATAATCAGTTTAGATTCAAGACAAGCGAAATCTGCTATATAATTATCAATGACTTGCTGCCGTCTGAACTTATATCCTAACTGTTCTCGTCGAAGATATTCCCATAGAACCCGTTCGGCATCTGTCGGATTTAATTTGTTTTTCTTCTGCAACTCTTTCAAGCAATTATAAGAGTTCAAGCATGCAGTCTTGTATGTAGGCTCCAGCTTCACCTCCACCACTTTCCCCTTTTCCCATCCGGAGTCAGTATCTTCTTCCCCCTCTCCTGCGGAGAGGGGCCGGGGGAGAGGCCCATACCACAAATACCCCCTGATATTACCGTATCCCATCTTCGTCAGTAATTGCATGTATCCCTGCACCTGCTTGTTGTACTTCTTGTTCGGTTTACCGAATTTGAAGTCCACCACCACTACTTGCCCGTCCTGCATCATTACCCTGTCCGGTCGGCGGGTTTGCAACACCCCGTCTTCCTTATATATAATGGCACATTCATTGAACAATTGCCAGCGTCCCGAATACCAATCCTGTATTTCGGGCATGGAGAAAGCCTTATGAGTCACTTTCCGTATCTCTTCTTCCACTTTGCGGCTACCGATAACGCCTTCGAAGATCAACCTTTCTATGGCCGTATCAATGTCTTTTTCCGTTTCAATAGCCGAGAACAGGGTATGTAGCAAGCGTCCACGGTTGATAAAACGGTCTTCCGAATCTTCTTCATCTATTCCTTTGATAAAGTCTGCCGATCGGTTGGACTGCCGGAATTCAATTTCGTGTCGCATAGATTCCATGCTTACCGGGAGTTTGTCCGGTTTCCGCGTCAACTTGTTGGTCGAAACTTTTTCTTCTTTCTTCGAAGAGGGGCAGAGTTCCCCTTGTTCATAGGGCTCGTCTTCGTTCCAGTCAATTCCGTTCTTACGGGCTACTTCGGGCAATGCTGCCGTCAGCAGTTCGGACATTGTTCCCTTTTGTCCTTTCCGGCTCCATACAATCAGATTTTTTCCGGCACGGGTAAAAGCCACGTAGAGCAGATTCAGATTATCTACCCATAACTGCAAACGTTCCTGCTGATAGTCTTTTCGATAGACGGAAGCACCCATTTGTGCGGAGTAGTTCACCGGCACAATATCCAGTTCATTGAAAGGGGCTTCTTCCGGAATACACCACACGAGCTGGTTATTGGTCTCATTCTCCAGTTTCCAGTCGCAGAAAGGCAGGAGTACCGTATGAAATTCCAATCCTTTTGATTTGTGGATGGAGAAGATGCGGATACCTTCCATCTCTCCACTGGGGATGGTTTTGCCGCATAGCGTCTCTTCCCAAAAGCGGATAAAGCCGTCCAGTTCGGATGAGTTGCTTTGCAGATAATCCGTCACTGCATCGAAGAATGCGAAAAGATAGGCATCCTGATCGCTGATACGGTTCATTTCGAAAAGGCTGAAAAGCTCTTCCAGTAACTCATAAAGCGGCATTAACCTTAATGTCTCTATCTTTTTAATGAATGCTTCGGGCAACAGCGTCTCTGCCGGAGCGGTTAGCAGGTTGTCCAAGCTGCCTTCGTATCCTTTTATCTGCAACTGATAATTGGTAATAAGCGAAGCCCGGGCAATCCGGTTCTCCGGATCGGAGAGATAACGCAGGGCATCTATCATCATACAGATAGCCAATGAGGCATCCAGGCGGAAGGCTTCATCGGATACGATTTTGTATTGCAGTGTTTTGTCAAAGTAATCGGCAATGCGGGGAATGCTTTTGTTTTTGCGCACGAGAATGGCAATGTCATTGAGCTTTACTCCGGAGTTCTGTAAACGTTCCACCTCTTCGCCCAAGCCGATAAGCGTCTGTTCGGTGTAATCATGCTCTTCATCCGGTTCGAGAAAGGATACTTTGACATACCCTTTTCTCTCCTCTTTGGGAGATTCCTGCGCCACATCGGAATAGGCTTTTTGCAGTGCTTCGCAATCCGTCTTTAATTCCTCTTTATAGACTGCATTCAGATAGTTTACCGCCGATGTGAATATTTCGTTGTTAAACCGGATAACATCGGTTTCGCTTCTACGGTTTGTTTTCAGGGTTTCTACCCGTATCGGGAAGTGTTCTATGCGGTCGTTCAGCCCGTTGAGTATTCCCCAATCGCCGTTTCTCCAACGATAGATGGATTGCTTTACATCTCCCACAATCAAGCTGTCTGCTCCTTGTGAAAGCCCTTCCAATAGCAGTAACCGGAAGTTTCCCCATTGCATGCGGCTTGTGTCCTGAAACTCATCTATCATTACATTCCGGATGTTTGTCCCGATTTTCTCGAATACGAAAGAAGAGTCGCCATCCTTTACCAGTTGATGGAGCAAGGCATTGGTGTCCGATAATAAAAAGCGGTTGTTCTCCCGATTGAGCCGGCGTACCTCTTCGTCTATGTTTGCCAGCAGTTGCACCTTGTTCAGGTGTTGCATGGAAAGCCGGCAACTGTTTACTATCTTATTATTCTTCGAACGGAACTTCTCTGCTTCATTCAATAAAGGCATGAGGCTTCCGGAAGCTAATTGAAGAATGTCCTGATAGCGTGGCGAGCTTTTAGCCGCCCAGTTTTTCTCATCCGTCAGGCACTTTTCTACTGTTGCATTGCGTATGTCATCGCCCAATATGCCATTATTGAGTTTGCGGAAATAACTTCCTATGCCGCGCGAACCGTTCTTCAGATCGTCTGCATTGAGGGCATGTCCGTCCAGTTCTCCTTCAAACTGATCGTAGAATCCCTTCATCTGTTCGAGTGCTTCCGTTTCCATCTCTTTCAGTTCACGACGGTAGTTTTTGATGAGTCCCGGATTCTCAATCAGTTTTTGCCGGAGTCCTTCTCCTTTCTCTATATATCCCTCATCGAAGATATTCCGTCCGAAACTTTTCACCTCGTCCGATACGTTCCAACGTTTGTCGTCTGCAATGCGTTCGTTGATATAATCCAGCAACCATGCCAATACGGGGGAAGTAGGGCCTAACTTTTCGATCATGCTATCCACGGCATCGCTCAATACTTCCTGGTTGTTCAATTCGATATTCAGGTTGGGGCTTAGCTCGAGTTCACGGGCGAGGTTTCGCATCACTGACTGGAAGAAAGAGTCGATTGTCTCTACCCGGAAGCGACTGTAATCATGCAGCATATTGGTCAGTGCTACTTTAGCTGCTTCCCGCACTTCTTCCACCGGTTTTCCTGTTTCTGCGATAATCCGTTTCAGATAGGCATCCGAGTCCTTGTCCCCTTTCCAGATACCGTAAAGCTGGCTGAGAATACGCTCTTTCATCTCTGCTGTCGCTTTATTGGTAAAGGTCACGGCCAGTATTTGCCGGTAAGCACGAGGGTTGAGAATGAGTAGTTTGATGTATTCCACGGCTAAGGTAAAAGTCTTACCGGAACCGGCGGAAGCTTTATATACTAAGAGTTCCATACGATGTTTATTTGAGACAAAGATAGCTTAAATCTTTATACTTTACTGCCATGTGGATGTAAAAATAGTGCCAATATATGTAATGCTGCTTTATAATATACGTGATATTACTTTATAATATATGTAGCGGAGTATTATATGTATCGCAAAGTATGCTTGGGTCTGTTTTTATACTTTGTTTTCCGGAAAGTATGTTAAACAGTGAACAGAAAACGTGCGTCTTTGAATAAAAATGCAAGCAAAATTCGGTTTAATTAAGAAAAAACGTCAAAAGTTGTCGCGTTTAATTATTCATATTGATAGTTTTATTATCTTTGTAGCCCCCTTTTATTCTTTGAGTAGAATAAAGAGTAACAGTGATAATTGATAGATTAACTTGATGAAACTGAAAACAAGCCTGCTAATTACGGTGGCCACAGGTACTTTCTTGTGTGCTTCTTCCGTTGTATCGTATGCCGGAACTTCTACCCCTGACACTATGGGATTGTTCCGCAAGAAGAAAAAAACAGAATCCAACGACAGTATTAAATCTAAAAATGAGTATGAAAAGCTGACCGGAGACGGTAGTATTGTTCGGCGTGGTATGTTTAATGTATACCAAAAGAAGAACAATTATTACTTTGAAGTACCATCGAATTTATTGGGAAGGGATCTGTTGGTTGTGAACAAATTGCAGCGTGTTCCCGTAGAACTGAACGAAGCGGGAGTCAATCGCGGAGTGAATTATGAAAATCAGATGGTGCGCTTTGAGCTCGATAAGGCAACCAATAAATTGCTGATTCGTCAAAGTCGCGTATTGCCGCTTTCGCCTGCCGAAGATGCTATCAGTGAGTCGGTGCGTAACAACTATATCTCTCCGTTGATAGCCGGTTTTAAAGTAGAAGCGTATAATAACGACTCTACCGCGATGGTGATTAAAGTGAATGATATTTACGACGGGACGGAGACGAGTATCAATAATGTATTTACCAATATCAATCTCGGTACGTCTGCCATAAAGAACCTGTCTCGTATTCTTTCCATCAAATCGTTTGAAAATAACGTGGTGGCTACTTCCGAACTGACGACGAAAGTGACCGAAGGAACTACTTCCGTATATGTTACGGTAGAGGTGAGCTCTTCGCTGATGTTGCTTCCGGAAAAGCCGATGACAGGCCGTTTGGATAATGCCCGTGTCGGATATTTCACTAATCCGCTGTTAAGTTATAGCGATGGCCAGCAGAAGGTAGAAGAGAAGCAATTCATTACCCGTTGGCGTCTGGAACCGAAACCGGAAGACCGCGAACGTTATTTGCGTGGAGAGTTGGTAGAACCGGCCAAGCCGATCGTGTTCTATATCGAAAATTCTACTCCATATCGTTGGCGTAAATACATCAAGCAAGGTATAGAAGACTGGCAGGTTGCTTTCGAACGTGCGGGTTTTAAGAATGCTATTATTGCCAAAGAAGTGACGGACAGCATGATAATAGATATGGATGATGTGAATTATTCCGTACTTACTTATGCTGCTTCTACCAAAGCCAACGCTATGGGGCCTTCTATTCTCGATCCCCGTTCGGGCGAGATTCTTGAAGCCGATATCATGTGGTGGCACAACGTACTCGGTATGTTGCAAGAATGGATTACCGTGCAGACAGGCGCTATCCGTCCCGAAGCCCGTGGAGTAAAGATCTCTGATGAGTTGATGGGAGACGCCATGCGTTTTGTAGCATGCCATGAGGTAGGTCACTCTTTGGGATTGCGCCACAACATGATGGGGTCATGGGCATTTCCTACGGATTCATTGCGTTCCAAGACATTCACCGACCGTATGAATTCTACTTCTTCCTCTATCATGGATTATGCCCGTTTCAACTATGTGGCTCAACCGGGTGACGGAGTAACCGCACTTTCACCGCATATCGGTCCTTATGATCTGTTTGCCATTGAATATGGATACCGTTGGTATGGTAAGGAGACACCGGAAGCGGAAAAGGATTTGCTTTATGATTTCCTGAGCCGTCATACGGACCGTCTTTATAAATATAGTGAAGCACAGGATGTGCGCGATGCCGTAGACCCGCGTGCACAGAATGAGGATCTGGGAGATGATGCCATACGTTCCTCTCAATTGGGTATTGCAAATCTGAAGCGTGTGGTTCCTGAAATAATAAAGTGGACTACGACCGGTGAGAAGGGGCAGACGTATAAAGAGGCTTCCCGTCTGTATTACGCTGTTATCAATCAGTGGAACAACTATCTTTATCATGTAATGGCCAATATCGGTGGCATTTATCTTGAGAATACGATTGTTGGTGACGGACAGAAAACGTATACGTTCGTAGAAAAATAGAAGCAACAGGCCGCATTGAAATTCCTGCTTGATGAAGTATTGACTTATCCGAAATGGCTGTTCGATGCTGAGGTGGGAGAGTATACTTATCTGCTTCGCAATACTCCGATGGGAGTCGTTGAAAATGCGCCTACACAAGTTCTGAAAAATGCGCAATCTTATATCCTTTGGGATTTGCTGTCGAATACGCGTCTGATGCGCATGCTCGAAAACGAATCGGTAAATGGAAAGAAAGCTTTCACGGCCGTAGAACTGATGGACGGTTTACACCGTACTATTTTTGCTACGACCGAGCGTGGGGCGATTCCCGATGTAATGACACGTGCCTTGCAAAAGAATTTCTTGGATGCTTTGATTACGGCTGCCGCCGAGAATGAAAGTGTGAAATTCAGTAAGAAGTTGATGAACGACCATTTCCTGCTGGATCATCAGCAGGCTGTTTGCAGTTGTGATGAATACGCCCATCGTTCATTGGATGCCGACCGCATGGGAGCACGTCGTGAGGTGAATTTCTATGGCTCGCAGATAAACCGCGTATCGGATGCGATTTCTGTGAAGCGTGGCGAGTTGCTTCGTATCAAAGACTTGCTTCAAAGCCGTTTGGGAACATCGGATGTAGCTACGAAGTATCATTATAAAGACATGATCCTGCGCATCAATACTGCGTTGGGAATCTAAATTGGAAATTAGAATATAGGAGTTGGAAGTTAGAATCCATTCGGGGCGGGAGCAGAACCATGCTGATATGCTGCATAGATTCTAACTACTAACTACTAACTACTGACTACTAACTACTTATATTGTATTAATGAAAAGAACAATCAGTTATTTACTATTTTCTCTTTGCTGTGTCATCGCTTTTGGAGCGAGTGCGGCAGAAAGAAAAATTACAGGTGTAGTTATCGCCGGTGATTACAAAGAGCCCTTAATCGGTGCCTCTGTGTTTGTGTCATCCGAAAACTTAAAGAAAGCGGGCAGCAGCCAGACTTCCTTGGGGGTGATAACGGACATGGATGGAAAGTTTACTATTAATGTGCCGGAAGGTGTGACCAGCCTTCAGTGCAGTTATGTGGGATATGAATCGCAAACAATACATCTGGCAGCCGGAAAAAATAGTTATGAGGTTGTACTGCAACCGTCGGCACATATGCTTGATGCGGTTGTTGTAACGGGATACCAGACTATCGAACGTCGTAAACTGACGGCGGCAGTTACCAAGCTTGATATTACCGATGACAAGATCGGTTCGGTCATGAGTATCGACCAGGCACTTTCCGGACAGGTAGCGGGGTTGTCCTCTATCGCTTCTTCGGGTGCTCCTGGTGCCGCTCCTAAGATTCGTATTCGTGGTACTGCTTCTTTGAACGGTACACAAGATCCTCTTTGGGTGCTCGATGGGGTGCCGATGACAGGAACGGAGATTCCGACTATGGAAGACTTGAAAGATATCGACAACATCTATCAGTCGGCTATTGCCGGTTTGAATCCTGCCGATATCGAAAGTATCACTGTTTTGAAAGATGCTGCTGCTACGGCTATTTATGGAGCACGTGCGGCAAATGGTGTCATCGTGATTACCACTAAAAACGGTAGGGCAGGGAAGCCACAGATTACTTTCTCTACCAAGTTGTCTTATTCTCCTAAGTTTGATATCGATCGTTTGAATTTGCTGACTTCGGATGAAAAGGTGAACTTGGAACTTGATTTGTTGCAAAGTGACTATACGTATCGTGAAAATAAAGGAGAAGTAGCCCGTATCATTTCCCGTTATGGATTGACAAATGCCTATAAGAACGGGGGATGGAGTGCACTGTCAACGCAAGCCCAGAATGAGATTACCAATTTGCGTTCGATAAATACGGATTGGAATGATATTCTATTCCGTGGTACTTTTAATCAGGAATATAATGTCAGTCTTTCCGGTGGTTCTGAAAAGGCTACTTATTATACTTCTTTGGGATATTATGATGAGAAAGGTAATGTGAAAGGTGTGGAAGCCGATCGTCTGAATATGGTTTTAAAAACTTCTTATAAAGTCAATAAGATGTTGAAAGTCGGTGCGTCCTTATTTGCTAATCGCAGAACTAACAAATCCAATCTTACAGACTCGGATGGTTTCTCCAATCCGGTGTATTATTCACGTAGGGCAAATCCTTATCAAACGCCTTTTGATGAAGATGGCAATTACGTTTATGACATCGATATTCAAGGAAAAGGGGATTCGGATTTGAAGTTCAATGTATTCGAAGAACGGAATAATACTTCGTATGAACAGACCACTAATGCCTTATCGGCTATTTTCGATGTAGAACTTCGGTTTAATGATAAATTTAAAGCTACATCACAAGTTGGTCTGCAATTGGATGCCGTATCTAAGGAATCGATTGCCGATCACGATACTTATGCAATGCGTAAGGATAAAGAACGTACAACGATGTCTTCTCTCAACAACCAGTCTTTCTTGCCGGACGGGGGGAAGCACACGGAAACGGCAAGCAGCAATTCTCAGGTGAACTGGAAGAGTCAGGCCGAATATCGTGATTCTTATAATGACATTCATGAATTTGAAATGATGGTCGGAACGGAAATCAGGAAAACCTGGTATAGTTCTTTGACGAGTACAGGTTATGGCTATGACCGTAAGACTTTGACCACTAAGCCTGTGATATTTCCGAATGAATCTTGGGCACGTTCGTATCCGTTGCACACTAAGACCTATCAGGAAAATGCGTATGCTTCTTTCTTTTCAACGGCTTCTTACTCCTTACTTCAACGCTATACAGTAGGAGGAAGTGTTCGTTTTGATGGTTCTGACATATTCGGGGTTTCTAAGAAATATCGCTTTCTGCCGTTGTATTCGTTCAGTGGACTTTGGAGAATCAACAATGAACCGTTTATGAAAGACTTTAAGAAGATCGATAATCTGGTCATTAGAGCTTCTTATGGTGTGCAGGGAAATATTGATAAGAGTACTTCGTCATATGTAATGGGAAATTATAATAATGTCAGCATATTACCGGATGTGACAGAAGAGATGATCGTATTGGGAACTCCGCCCAACAAACGTTTACGTTGGGAAAAGACAAAAACAATGAACTTCGGGACGGACATCGCTCTATTCAACAATGCACTGAATATTACGGTAGATTATTATCGTCGTAAAGGTACAGATTTGATTGCTTTGCAAATGTTGCCGCTTGAAACCGGCTTTATGTCGACTTATGTCAACTGGGCAAGTATGCGTAATGACGGTTTTGAAGTGGCATTAACTACCCGTAATATAAATCGCAACGGTTTTACCTGGTTTACGAATTTCAATTTGGGATATAATCAGAATAAAGTTTTGCGTGAAACAGTACCATCCAATCAGACGACACCCGGACGTGAAGGTTATCCGGTAGGGGCGCTCTTTGCTTATAAATCGGCAGGATTGGACGATGAAGGATATCCTTTGTTTTATAATAAGGAGGGTGAAAAAGTAACTGCGGTAGAACTGTTGAAGTTGAATAGTGCAGGAGCCAGCACCTTGTCTGCCGAAGAACAACGTAATTTGTATTCATATATCGGTTCGAGTGATCCTCTGTTCTCGGGAGGTTTTGTGAATACGTTCAATATCAAAAGGTTTGAAGTGGTTGTCAACTTTATATTTAACTTGAAAATGTATTCAAGAGTAGCTCCGTCCTATACGCTGACGAGCTTTGACCGGGGAATGAATACAAATCGGGATATATTGAACAGATGGACACCTACAAATACCAATACGGATTTTCCGGCATTATTGTCTGATACAAAGCGTACGGCGGAATATTCACATTATGATATATTTTCCACTTATCAGATGATGGATACGTGGGTGAAGCGTTCGGATCATGTGAGGTTACAAAATATCCGGGTTGGTTATAAGCTTCCCGAAACACTTATGCATACATTGGGTATCCGTTCGGCTACCGTTGCTCTCGAAGGTCGCAACCTGTTTGTTTTCGGTGCTAATTATAAGAATTTCTTGGATCCCGAAACCATGAGTAATCAGTTTGCACAACCTATACCTAAGTCGTTTACTTTCAGTCTTAACATGAATTTTTAACAGATTATGAAGATACTAAAGAATATAAAACTACTGTGTGCCTTGCTTTGTATAGCGGCTTTATACAGTTGTGACAAATATCTGGATATACAACCGGTAGGAAAGGTGATTCCCCGTACCGCTGCAGAATTCAGGGCATTATTGACTCAGGCATATAGTTATGTACCAAGTGACAGAGGATTAGCTACCTTTCGTTCGGACGAGATGATAATGGATGGAACTCTTGCTGCCGAAGATTTGAATTCTTACAAGGATATATGGATATGGAATGATGTGAGTCCGTCGGAAAATACGACGGCATTCAGTTGGCGTTCGTTCTATCATACATCGTTTATCGCCAATTATGTCATTGAATCAAAAGAGATGATTGAGGAAGGGACTGTTGACGAGGTGAACCAGATGGTTGGCGAGTCTTATATGCTTCGTGCCTATATGCACTTTTTGTTAGTCAATTTGTTTGGTGAAGCTTACACGAATTGTGATCCCGCTACTACAAAAGCTATTCCGTTGAAATTGAATAGTGATACGGAGGTTACCTTGTCCCGTAATACGGTTGCCGAGGTGTATAATTCTATTTTATCAGATCTTGCAGAGGCAGAAAAATATCTGAATGTAGATCAATGGGATTTGGGATATAACTATCGTTTCAATACCTTAAGTGTCAATGCATTTCGCTCTCGTGTGTACTTGTATATGGGTGAATGGGCAAAGTCTCTCGAAGCATCACAGGCAGTTTTGCAGGTGAATGACCAATTGGTGGATATGTCTTCTTCTACCGTATTGCCGAATGAATATAATTCTCCGGAGAATATTCTGGCATTGGAACAGGTGATGACTGCTCAATACGTACGTGCTGCGAAAGTGAATACTACTTTATGGAAAATGTATACTTCGAGCGATTTGCGCAGATCGAAATATTTTAATCAAGTAACCGTTTCCAATATTTTGGTTGCTAAAGGCGGAAGCAATCAGTATTCCTGTTCTTTCAGAGTTGGAGAAATTTATCTGAATGCTGCCGAAGCTGCATTAATGACGGGAGAGTCTGCTATGCCTGCGGCACGGACTTATCTGTTGACGTTAATCAAACAACGTTATAAAGCTGCTGCTTATACAGAGAAGGAGACGGCAATTAATGCAATGGGGCGTGATGAATTATTGCAGGAAATATACGACGAGCGTACTCGTGAATTAGCTTTTGAAGGACATCGTTGGTTTGATTTACGACGGACAACCCGTCCTCGTCTGGAAAAAACGTACAGTGGGACAACCTATGTTCTGGAAGAAAACGATTCCCGCTACACAATTCGTATTCCCAGTGAAGCAATAGAAGCGAATCCGGGGCTGGCAAACTAAAAGAAAACATTTTTGTTGTGATTGAGACGACTTGATTCTCAATCATAACAAAGATGGCTCTATGTATTTATCTATATGTTTAATTATTAAAAGATTGTTTTATGAAAAAAGTATTACTGCTTGCTTTTTGTGCTGCGGCTATGCTGACAGTACAAGCTCAGCCGACTGTAACTAACAGTTGGACGAAATCTCAGACAGATATTCTCTCTGTTGCAAATGTAAATAATAGTAATCCTGTGGCTGTTTCTGCACAGGGAGATATGTATGCAACCGGTCTTTTTACCGAGAGTTTTACTTTTGGCGGTAAAGTACCGTGAGTTTTACTTTTGGCGGTAAAGAGATAGAAGCAGTTGCTACCAGTTCATATTTATTAAAATATGGTACTGATGGTGCTGAAAAATGGGGAGTTGCTCTTACAGGTGCTGCAACAATAAAGACGATAACCACTGACGGTGCCGGGAATGTATATATTGCCGGAAACTTTGCAGATGAATTGACATTCGGCAGTACGGATGGTAATACCCAAGTGAAAGAGGGCATTAAAATGGATGGTACTCCTATTGCTGACCAAGCTGCCGGTTTTGTAGCCAAGTATGATGTTAATGGTGTATTAAAGGCTGTACAGAGTTTTGTGTCTAAACCTTTGCCGGAATTGGAGGCTACTGGTATATATTTCCCAGAGGCAGGCGATTATCGTTTTGATATAAATAATATTGCGTATAGTGATGGAAAATTGTATGCTTCGGCTTCTTATAAAGGACTGACAGAGAATAATGGTTTCTCTTTTAAAGGTGGTTATTTTGATCTTGACGGAGGGGGATTTTGGTATGGTGATTTAGTTTCCGGTGCTGTCTTTTCTTTGAATGATCAGTTAGAGGTTGACGGAATTTTAGCTAATATGGGTGTAACAGGTGGAAAAAGTACAGATCTATCTTCTGTACAATCTGTTTCGTTCGCAGTTGCTGAGGGAAAATTATATTCCGGTTTTGTAGCTTCAGGTAAGCAAACATTGACTATTGGTTCTAAGGAACAAGCATTCGATCTATCTCAAGAAAATGGTGTAACTGAATATGGACATATTTTGTCTATTATTGATTTAGCTGATGGTAGTTCTTCATTGACTAAAAAATACTCCACGACTCATGATGCCTATGGTAACTATTGTTTTATTAAATCAATGCTTGTAAAAGGTGATGTTTTGTTGCTTGGTGGTACGTTTAATGCTAAATTGGCTTTTGACCAAAATATAGATGCTGTTTCTACTAATGATTTATATGTTGCTGTTTTAAACAAAAATACTTTGGATGTGAACAATGCCGTAGCTTCAAAAGTCAATGAAGGTGATGCGAATTCAAAGAAAGAAGAATTTGGTGGAATGACAGTTTGTGGTGATTATGTTTATATGATAGGACATACTGCTGTTATTGCTTCTCATGCAGTTGAAACTCCTCTTACTTTCTGGATCGATACTACTAACGGAACAATGACTCAAGCTAACCCTGCAAATCTTGCTACAGGTGTAGCAGCTTCTGGTACAAAACTGGCTATTGCTCAAACTCAGGTTGCTGATCAAAAGCTTGAGAATATCTTCTCATTAAATGAAGTTAGCAATGCTACAGGTATTTCTTCTACTGAGCAGGGAGCTGGCGTGTCTGTTTATCCTAATCCGGTAGTGGATGTATTGAATTTCACAACTCCTTGTGATGTTGTTATCATCAACTTAATGGGAGTAACAGTTAAGCAGGCTGAAAATGTTTCGAGTTTGCCTGTTTCTGATTTGATAAGTGGGCAATATATTATCAAGCTTACTACAGAAGATGGTACAAGTACTGCTAAGGTAATTAAGAAATAGAGTATTATTATTGTTGGTATAAAATCAATGAAAGGGTCTCCTTAATTAAATAAGGCGGCCCTTTTTTATTTCTCTCATTCCTGTGTTATATTGTATGTTTCTTGAATAAAATTAAAGTAGTATTTAATAT
>NZ_HF991012.1:26931-38649 GCF_000432295.1 Bacteroides sp. CAG:189 | reverse complement strand
ACTACTGATCAGCTTACTACTGATCAGCTTACTACTGCCCAGCTTACTACTGCATATGAATGATTCCGGTTGAAATGATTAGTTTTTATAAATAAGTGTACTTTGGCTGATATCGGGGGTGGTACATTTTATACAGTAATATCCTTTGGATAAATAGGGTACCGGGATGCAAAGCGGATTATTATTGGCTGCATAGTTCGGATAAAACGGACGCCCTGCAATATCGTAAAGACGAATGTCGGCAGTAAGCTCCCGTTCCGGAAGTTGTACGTAGATACTTTCATTCTTCTGCTCATACCATATTTTTACTTTCTCCGTTATTTCCGTGCCTTTCATTCCGGTGTCATCGGGATCCGGATAAATACGTATCACGAAACCGCCTCCTTCTGCTACTTGAAAACTCATTTGAGTCTGACTGGTAACATCGGCCGTATAACATTTGCATGCTGTCGCATCTCCGGTACGGCTCGATGTGTCGTTGTTCTTTTCCGGTATATCTTCAATAATGTAGGCTTTATAACGTGTATTAGGATCAAGGAATGAAAAACCAACGTTGAGACTGCGTTCTGTCCAGTTGCTTAATCCGCCTATATACCATTCGTTTCCTGCCCTGCGTGCCATGACTGCATATTCGCCGATTTTCCCTTGCAGGGGTTTTGTCTCATTCCAGACGGTAGGTACGTGCTTTAAGAACTCCATTATCTCCGGGAATTTCCGGTATTCCGTCGGTGCATCGCTCACGAATCCCAATGTCTGATGATATACTACATACTGAGCCATCTGGTGTGCGCGTGTACCCAAGCTCCAAGGGGCGCCGGTACCTTTCCAGGTCCATCCTTTCCGGGTTTTGTTGCGCAGAGAGCCGGGGGTCATATCCATTGCTCCTCCAAGCATGCGCAGGAAAGGGATCACCGTGTGGTATACCGGGTTACAATTATCGTTCCATTTGTTACTTTCTTCACCTGTCACTGCCTCATAACTGATGATATTCGGGTAGGTACGGTGCCATGCCACCGGTTTGGGACAGCCGTGCAGCAACAGCATCAACTGGTTCTTTGCACAACGTTCTGCCATAGTCGGTATCCAGCCGGCTGCAATCTGATCGTCTCTGGACATGAAGTCGGCTTTCACACCGGATACCCCCCATTCTTTGAAACGGGCAAGCATCGGTTCGTCAACAAGCAGGAAATTGAAATAGCTCCACACCATAATTTTAATGTTCTTGCTCCGGGCATATGTACACAGCTCTTTGATGTACTCTTCCCCCCAGCCGGCATCACAGGTCATCCATTCAAATCCCATTTCTGCTGCAAAGTCGACATAATACTTATAGAATTCGAGCGTATGAGGACGTCCGTCGCCGAACGGACCATAGATAAAGCCTAAATCACCTTCAAGCTCGCCGTCGTGCAACCATTCGAAAGCGGTTCTGCCTCCCGATATCCAGGAAAAGTCTCCTTCTACCTGTGGCTTTGCTAATTTGTAAACCAAGTCATTGTTCATAAGTTCCGAATCATCATGGCTGATGATAAATCCACGCCACGGGTAAGTGCGTTTTCCCGGTGTCACGGCAATGTAGTCGTAACGCTCTAATACAGCCTGAGAGTCGTATTTATTTTCGTTCTTGATCTTTTTGGGATATTCGGCCCATTTGCCTACTAATTTATTTCCGGCCTCTTTTTTTAATAAGTACATACCCGGGTAATTTTCCAAATCGGACTCGATAACCGTGATTCCGATTGCTTTCTTATTATTTCTGAAAAAGCAGGGATTAATGCCGTAGTCTCCTGTTTTGATCGACTTCACACTTAACTCACGTTTATAGGGGAGTTCCCACTGGCTCATGGTACGTTTGTCTTCGTCATAGGCAATCCAGACTTGCGGATTGTCTTTAAAATTGAATTCTGCTATTTCGGTACGAACGGTGATACTTCCACTGATTTTACTTTCCATCCGGTAGGCTACTCCTTCGTTATACGCCCGGCAGTGCAAGGAGTAAAGAGAGCCTAAATCGAGTATCATTTCGTTGTAGGTGTCGTCTATTTCGTCATTTTCGCCCAGATGCATCGGGATTTTCTGACTGATAAAATTCCGGGTACACTTCTCCACTACCGGATTTTCTCCTAAAACCAGTTGGCGGCCGTTCCTCTCTACCACCATTGCAATGGGAGAGATTTCAGAGATCGCCTCTCCGCCGGAAAATATTTGGTAAGAGAGAGTATCTTCTGTTATAATTTTAAGTTCCAGCGTTCCGTTAGGCGAACTGACTGTATACTCTTTTTGTGCTTTTAGCTGCAAGGTTGCTGCAAAGCATAAGACGATGATTAAAATAAGATGTTTTTTCATATTCCGTATGGTTATTAACAAGTTCTATCTGTCTCTTTTATTGGCTGCTACAAAGGAACGGCATAGTTGTCACATGTGGAATGGATAATTCTATTCTGAATATGGATAATTTTACCTTTACAGAAAGCGTTATCATGAAAAGTAAGATTATCCATATTCGTGGTAAGATTATCTATTCTTTTTTTCCTGTCAATCAGCTTATTTTGCAATCGGATAGGTCAGGGGGAGGTAAGTAGTCAGGTATTAGGTAGCAAGTAGTAAGCAGGTAGGTGGATAAGTAGTTAATTAATAGGGTTGTAGATAGGTAAGTGGTTCGATGGTAAGGTAAGTATAAGTTATATATTATAAATACGATAAAATGGAAATAAAAAGAAAGATGAGTAACACATTGGGGGCCGGCCTTTTACTGCTGGCATCCGCTTTTAGTTTTTCTGCACAGGCTGCACAGGTTTTTCTGCATAGCGGCGAACCGGTTGTTGCCTGGAAGTTGAAACCGCAGGCCGAAGTGAAAGAAGACGCAAACACTTTGTGTAATAAGGGATACAATGCATCTTCATGGGTAGATGCTGTAGTTCCGGGGACTGCTTTTACGGCTTATGTAAATGCCGGACTGGAAAAAGACCCTAACTTCGGTGATAATATCCATAATGTAGATCGTGCCAAATACGATCGCAGTTTCTGGTACCGTACCGAGTTCAGGATTCCTGCCGATTTTGATAAAGAACTGATCTGGCTCAATTTTAACGGGGTGAACCGTAAGGCGGAAATTTATCTGAACGGACACAATTTGGGTATTCTGGATGGCTTTATGCACCGGGGACGTTTTAATGTAACCGATATGGTGGATAAAACCGGTGAAAATGTATTGGCTGTGCTGGTGCATATGCCGCAAACTCCGTTGGCCAACTGCGGTAGTCCTACCTATCTTTCCAGTGGTGGCTGGGACTGGATGCCATATGTCCCGGGATTGAATATGGGTATTACCGATAAAGTATTTTTGAGCAATACGGGAGGTGTGACCTTGATTGATCCGTGGATACGTACTGATTTACCCACTCGTGCGCGGGCGGATATATCTGCACAATTGGAAGTGAAGAATAATGAGAATAAATCGGTTAAGGTCGTAGTGACGGGTATGATCAAGCCGGGTAATATTACTTTTAGCAAAGAGATCGATTTATCTGCCAATACGACTTCTACCGTCAGCTTTGACAAACGTTATTATCCGCAATTGATGCTCGACAGTCCCCGGTTGTGGTGGCCGAACGGATACGGAGAGCCGAATCTGTATACTTGTACTTTCGAAGTAAAGGTGGATGACAAAGTTTCCGAAACGAAAGATGTTACTTTCGGTATAAAGAAATATACTTATGATAAGGAGAATAACACTTTCCACATTTATATCAATGGGGTTCCCGTATTTGTAAAAGGGGCCAATTGGGGGATGTCGGAATACATGCTTCGTTGCCGTGGTGCCGAATATGATACAAAGGTTCGTTTGCATAAAGAGATGAACTTTAATATGATACGTAATTGGCTGGGCTCTGTGACCGATGAGGAATTTTATGAAGCTTGTGACAAATATGGAATTATGGTGTGGGATGATTTCTGGATTAATTCCAATCCGAATTTGCCTTACGATCTTAACGTGTTCAATAATAACATGATGGAGAAGATCAAACGCATACGCAATCATCCGAGTGTGGCAGTGTGGTGCGGGGATAATGAATCCAATCCGCAACCGCCGTTGGAAGGCTGGATGGCCGAGAACATCAAAACGTTTGATGGGGGCGACCGTTATTTTCAGGCAAATTCCCATGCACAAGGGTTGACCGGTAGTGGTCCGTGGGGGGCTTTCGAACCTCGTTTCTACTTCTCTAAATATCCTGACGGATTGGAAGGCGATCCGGCACGCGGCTGGGGATTCCGTACGGAAATAGGTACTGCTGTAATGACTACTTTTGAGAGCTTTAAAAAGTTTATGCCGGAAGAAAACTGGTGGCCGCGTGATGATATGTGGAATAAGCACTATTTCGGGCAGAATGCTTTCAATGCGGCTCCCGAACGTTATGACGCTTCTATCGCAAAAGGTTTCGGTAAGCCTGAAGGCATTGAAGATTATTGCCGTAAAGCGCAGCTTATCAATATCGAGTCGAACAAAGCAATGTATGAAGGCTGGCTGGATCGTATGTGGGAAGATGCGTCGGGCATCATGACCTGGATGGGGCAGTCGGCATATCCTTCAATGGTCTGGCAGACATATGATTATTATTATGATCTGACAGGTGCCTATTGGGGGGCGAAGTCGGCTTGCGAACCGGTACATATTCTTTGGAATCCGGTGACGGATGGTGTAAAGATTGCCAACACGACGGCACGTGATCTGGAAGGGTTGACTGCCGAGGTTAAAGTATACAATCTGGATGGTAAACCGGTAGCGGCTTACACGAAATCGGCTACGGTCAATTCGCCCAGTAACACTACCGTACAGTGTTTTACCATCGATTTTAATAAAGAACGCAAAAATCTGTCTTTAGGAAAACCGACTTATGCGTCGAGTGTCACTTACGGGCAACCTTCGGATGCTACGGACGGTAAGAAGGACACCCGTTGGGCAGCAGCCAAAGCGGATAATGAGTGGATCTATGTAGATCTTGGTAGTGTGCAGCCTGTCGGTGGTGTTCGTTTAGATTGGGAGGCTTCGTTCGGAAAAGCTTATAAGATACAGGTATCGAACGATGCGGAAAACTGGAAGGAAGTCTATAAGACGGATGAAGGACGCGGTGGTGTAGACGAAATTACCTTCCCCGAAGTGGATGCCCGTTATGTACGTATGTTCGGTATCGAACTCGGCTGGTGGTTCGGTTATTCCTTGTGGAGTTTCGATGTCTTGAGTGGAACGCAGCCCAGTGAAGGATTGAGCGATGTTCATTTTATCCGCCTGACCTTGAAAGATAAAGCCGGAAATGTAGTTTCGGAAAATAACTATTGGCGTGGTAACGACCGTTTGAACTTTACGGCTTTGAACACTTTGCCGAAAGCGGATTTGAAGGTTTCTTCCAAAATGGTGAAAAAAGATGGAAAGGCGGAAATCCAGGCTTCCATCACCAACCCCGCTTCTGCCAAAGGTGTTGCCTTTGCCGTGCATGTGCAGGCATACCGCACCTCGGATGGTGAGCGCATTTTGCCGGCTATCATGAATGACAACTATTTTACCCTTATGGCGGGTGAGAGGAAGAATGTTACCATTACGTTCGACGAAAAGTTATTGGACGGCGGTTCTTATAAACTGGTGGTGACCCCTTATAACAACTAACATATAACTGTTCGGGATTTGCGATTAGACGGTTTATGATGTTGTACGATTGAAATAACTCCAATCGCATATCATAACCGTCTAACTGCAAATCCCAATTTTTTTCTCGAAGATAGATCAATACTCTCATTTTATAGTACAAATGTAGAAGATCGGCCCGGAATATATTTAAACACACCAAGATATCTACATTGATTATATTTATCGATACATTTAAAACTCGATCCGAGAGTCGATAATACTACATTTGCAACAGGTCTTTGACTATTAACCAAGTTTTAAATTAAAAATTATGAAGCACATTTTCTCTTTAAAGAAAAGTATTTCCCTTTTGTCGGTTGCGTTTGCCTGCTTACCTTTTACAAGTGGCGTTGCCCAGCAAATGACTGCTTTTGAAAGGGTGGGAACAGATGATGAATCCGTACAGGAGTTTTTCCCCGGCGAGCACCGGGCGCGTCCGGTATTGGGCGCATATACCAATAGCGGATATATGGGATTGTTCAGTGGCGGCCAGGATTTAGGCGGTTCGAGTGGTTGGTACACCGATTCCCGTTGGGGAGATTTGGGTGACGGGACATTTGCCAACCCCATCCTGAATGGCGACTATTCCGATCCGGATGTTATCCGGGTGGGAAATAAATATTATATGATCTGTTCTGAGTTCCATTTTATGGGAATACCGGTTCTCGAATCCGAAGATATGGTTAACTGGACCATTATCGGTCAGATATACGATCGTATTGACTATCCCGGCTTTTCGGAAATGAAACGTTATGGCGACGGTAGCTGGGCGCCTGCTTTGCGCTATCATGACGGGAAATTCTGGATGTTCGTCTGTATGCCGAATGACGGTTTGTTTATGTCTACCGCCACAAATCCGGCCGGCCCCTGGTCTCCGTTGCATTGTGTGAAGAGTGCCGGTGGTTGGGAAGATCCTTGTCCGTTCTGGGATGAGGATGGGCAAGCTTATGTCGGGCGTAGCCAGTTGGGTGGTGGCCCTATTTATATTCATAAAATGAGTGCGGACGGCACACGGCTTCTTGACGATGGTCAGAAAGTATATGAAGGTCCGGTGGCCGAAGGCACGAAACTTTTTAAAAAGGATGGTTACTATTACATCAGCATTCCCGAAGGCGGCGTCGGTTCCGGTTGGCAGACGGTGATGCGTTCTAAAGATATTTACGGTCCTTATGAATCGAAGCGTGTGCTGGAGATGGGAGTGACCAAAGTAAATGGTCCGCATCAAGGTGCTTTGGTAGATACTCCCGAAGGAGAATGGTGGTTCTATCATTTCCAGTCGGCCGATCCTCAGGGGCGTGTCGTACATTTGCAGCCGGTGGTATGGGAAGACGGTTTCCCGGTTATCGGTATGGATTATGACAAGAATGGAGTAGGCGAGCCGATGAAAGTCTGCAAGAAGCCTTCTATAAAATGTAATGTAACCCCTCATGCCCCGCAATCGAGTGACGACTTCACATCGGATAAGTTAGCTTTGCAATGGCAGTTCAACCACAATCCGGCAAACGAAAACTGGTCTTTGACATCCCGTCCCGGATGGCTGGAAATTAAAGCGTTAAAGGCAGAAAACGTGCGCGAATCCCGTAATCAGTTTACACAGAAAACGATGGGATACAAAGGAGAAGCCGTCATTCGGATGGATTATTCGGATATGACAGAAGGACAACGGGCCGGTCTGGAATGTATCGGTGATAAATTCTGTGGTGCAGGTATCTTGATGCAAATGGACGGCGGAGTGTTGCAGCCGGTTGTCTATTATGAGAATGAAGGGCAGGTAAAATTGATTAAAACAATAGAGAGAGCGGATGACCGGATAGTTTATGTGAAATTAGTGATCGACGCCTTGACGAATAATCATCAATTTTCCTACAGTTTGGACGGACAGAATTATCTGGACTGCGGCGATTCGTTTCGGGAAGGTTCCCGCGACTGGAAGGGTTCCCGCGTAGGCCTTTACTCCTATAATACGAAAGCGGATGGCGGAAGTGCCTGGTTTGATTCATTTGAGTATAAATTTGACGGCCCCGGCGGGTTGGCGGCAGAAGAATAAAAGGAGGGACTTATGAAAAAGAGATTGATTGCCTGTCTGCTTATGGCATTGCCCTGTATCGGGGGGATTGCCCACGTCTGGGATGAATTGGCTATTCTTGTACGGCGTAATAGTGATGGAACTTTTACACTTGAAAAGGAATCCTATCTGCCGATAAGTACGTATACCAATGCAGTGTTTTTTGATTTTAACAATGACGGGAATCTCGATTTGCTGATTATGGGGCAGGGAGGAGATTGGAATGTAAGCGGTGATGTTAAGATTGTGGCCTTGTATCGGAACTTGGGAGAAGAGAATGATTATCGTTTTGAGAAAGTTGCCAATCCGGGATTCTTCCCATACAAAGATGAAGGTTTTTACAATCCGATCTCCGTAGGCGATTATAATCACGACGGATATACGGACGTTGTTGTGATGAACTATCACGAGGGGAGGCGTGTGGACTTGTATCTGAATGACCGTGGGAGCGGTACCTTTATCCATCAGGAGCAACAAGTGTTTGAGGGGGCTACCAATGGTTCGGTTATGTTTGGCGATCTGAATAACGACGGTTGGCTCGATATTGAATTTTCCGGATATAGTGACCGGGCGTCTACCGGAATTAAAACCTATATCAACAAGCGTGACGGCTCATTTGCAGACGAGACTCCGGCAAATATTTACGGCGCTTTTCAAGGACAATCCACGTTGGCAGATATTAACGGTGACGGAACATTGGATATTATCAGTACCGGGAATGGCGATAATTGGGTTTGTCTTGCTTCTTTGTTCTACAACACGGTTGATAAGGACGGTAAATGTACCTATCGGTATGTTTCGGAAAAAGAAAGCAACCTTTTGGGAGTCAGTAGGGCCAATCCGTTGGTTGCCGACTTTAATGGTGACGGCCGGATGGATATGGTGATAAACGGGGAACCCAGTGACGGTTCCGGATATAGAAACCGTATCTATTATCAGACTCCGGAAGGAAAGTTTGTGATGGATAAATCTTATCCGGTGGTTCCGGTCAATCAGGACGGGGGTATTAATATGGGTGATGTGAATGGCGACGGCAATATGGACTTGATAGTCGGCGGTTATGTAGGAACTTACGATAAAGCTCCCGACTCTTATTATTCTTCACCGTTGCGGGTTTATGAGAACAATCCTCAGAAAAACGGGCTTCCTGGAAATACTTTTCCCGAGCCTCCCGCCAAGGTTACGGCTACGATGGAGGGGGATGAACTCCTGATCACCTGGTTACCCGGTTCCGATAAAGAGACCCCCGAAGCGGCCCTGCGCTATAATATTTATGTTCGTAACGAGACTACCGGTGAACTGTACACCATGATCCCGGTAGATATTGAAACCGGTAAGCTGAAAGTCGGTACTGATTTGCAGACTTCTCTTTCTTCCGCTCTCAACTCTTATCGGATGCGTGTGTTCGGTGAAGGTAAATATACGGTAGGGGTTCAGACGTTGGACCAGTCATATGCCGGTAGTAAGTTTGCGACGGCCGGTTTCTCGGCAACGGGTATCCGGCAAGTTGCGGCGTCCGATCATTTCAGAGTCGTTACTGTAGATTCCGGAGTAGTGATCCGGGGAGTGGATAACCACAAGGTGGTGGTTTATGCCATGGATGGCAGAACGGTTAATACGGGCTTTTCCAATACGGTTATCCCTTTGTCGGAAAAAGGAGTGTACGTTGTTTCGGTAAGTGGAGAAGACGCACCGCTAAAGTGCATGTATTGACTACTCCGAGAAATATACTGATTAAGTAATGGTAATATAGTTTATTATTCGCTTCTTGATAGACTTTAGGTGTAAAAACATGGGGATGTTTTCATGCACAACATCCCCATGTTGCATATAAGAACATCCCCATGTTTTGTGTGACAACATCCGGATGTTTTGATATCCCGGTTTTATAGAAAAATGATGGCGGAGCATATATGGCTATGGAATTACTTGTTATGTATTGGTAATAAGGATATTTATGCTTGTTTTTTAATAAAAGCTTCTGGAAGTCACGTATATAAGTTAGTCCTGAAATGTAAAAAGGAGTGAGTGGGCGAAGAGGATACTACTTTGAACACTGGATTACATGGATATGGCAAAAAAACTTGTAATCCAGTATTTAAAGTATTTATATGGCCATTGTATGATGTGCTGTCTGTGTTGTTGTTCTGAAAAATAGAGTTCTGTTTCTATTTTCTCTATATTGGGTAGGAGATAATTTCAGATAATTGGTAAATAGCCTTGAGAAATAAAGAGGATCATCGAATCCGACCAACGGACTGATTTGATTCACTTTCATCTCCGTTTCTTCTAAATAATGGCAGGCTTTCTCCATACGGAGCTGTGCCAGATACTTGGATGGTGAAGTGCCGATCTGGGCAATAAATATTCTGGAGAAGTAAGAGACGGAAAGATTCACGTGCTCTGCCATATTTCTTAAAGAAAGATGCTTGTGCAGATTCTCCCGCATGAATTTTAAGGAAGTATCGATAATGCTACTCTCTTTGATGGCTTCCGATTCTTTCTTTCCCGAATTAGAACACTTTATAATGCCTAAGAAATGGAAAAATACGCTGGTGGCATAAGACATTTGTTCGGTACTGCTTTCTGATTGCAGGGTACTGAATATTTCCTCAAACAGATCTATTTTGTTTTTGAATCTCGATTGTGAGTTATACGGCATATCTTGAGGGATATCGAAACCTTTACTGAAATACCCGGCTTTTTTACCGTTGAAGTGTATCCAGTAGATAAACCACGGCTTCCCTTTGCTACTTCCGTAAGCATGGGACATGCCTTGTGGAATGATAAAGAACTGATCTTCTGCAACTTTTAATTTTTTTCCGTTATATTCGAGCCAGCCTTCGCCTTTTACGCAATAGATAAGAATATAGTCGGCAGAATTAGCTGCTTCTCTCCGGCAATAATGATATTCGGCATTTGGAAAATAACCTATATTAGTAAGGTATAACTCTTTGCCTAATTCATCCTTTTTGAACTTCTCGATAGCAAATAAGGGAAGACTGATCAGTCGTTCGCCTTTAAATCCTTCTTTGATCTTCAGCATAGCATTAAAATAATTAAAGGTTATTGTTCATGATGCAAATATAGGAGAGTGGTTTCGCAATGGATATTCGATAAAAATGAAAAAGTATCAAATTTTAATTTTGACGGGGATTACCCGGCTTTTGAGTGAATATTTTATATTTTGATATCAAAATTTTATATTGTGAGACTTTATATTGGTCTGAAAAGGCGTTTTTTGATACTTTATGGTTATTTTTGCATTTATATATTATATAATCATGAGAATAACTCTGTGTTTTATCATCTTTATTAATCTATGTATATCGTTGTTCGGGCAGGTACATTTTACGCGTTTGAATAATGAAGACGGGTTGTCGCATAGTGAAGTGAAAGCCATATTGCAGGATAGCTACGGTTATATGTGGATCGGAACCCGTAACAAACTGAATCGTTATGACGGATGCGAGTTTAAGGTGCTGGATTGTTATGATCCGGTGGCGAACAGACGGAATAATAACATTGCTGCTTTGTGTGAAGACGCTAACCGGCTTTTGTGGATAGGCACGGACGACGGAGTTTTTGTCTATGATCCGGCTTTGGAAACTTTTACGTATTTGGAACGTTGGTTGAATCCCGACCAGAGTGCGGACTTTTTATATAATTGGGTCTCAAATATTGTTGCCGATAAGGAGGGGAATATGTGGGTCGTCTTACCTTCCCGTGGTATACTGAAAGTGAATATACAGACAAAAGCCTATCGACTCTATTCGATATCGGAGGATACGGTATTTGGAAAGGGGGGGCCGTTGTCACTGACGGTAGATGAACAGGGAACGATCTGGGCCGGTTGTATCGAACAGGGCATTTGCCGGTATGACAGGAAGAAAGACGAATTTGTGCGGGTATTGAAAGAAACCGGAATGGTTCAGGGAAAAGGAGTTTATACGATGCTGTCTTATAAGGA
>NZ_HF991012.1:0-26835 GCF_000432295.1 Bacteroides sp. CAG:189 | reverse complement strand
TTTCCCTACATGATTTTCCGGAAGTGGATAAGGTAATGCTCCGTTGCCTGATGATGTCCAAGGAGGAGGAATTGTGGGTGGGTACGAATAATGGTATCTATATCTATAATGTGTTGACCGGGAGCTGTACTAATGTCAAAAATGATTCTTTCGATTCGCATTCGCTTAGTAATAATACGGTAACAACGATGTATACCGATAGGGAAAAGGGGATCTGGGTAGGTACGTTGTATGGCGGTTTGAATTATCAGAGCCGTAGTGCGGAGAATTTTACGGTTTATATTCCGAATGATCATCCGCAGAGTGTACAGAGCCAGTGGATTCATGGTTTGTATTGGGATGAAGAGACCCAGAAGCTCTGGGTGGGAACGGAAGATGAGGGCTGTTCGGTTTTCGATAAGAATATGTCTGTTTTTACTCCGGTCAATACGCATCCTACTGTTACGGTCACCTGTATCCGGAAAATCGACGGGAATATCTGGATCGGATATTTTAAGAATGGTTTGGATGTGGTGTCTCCGTCTATGAAGGTGACGCATTATACAGGTAAAGAACTGGGCTTGAAAGAGGAAAGCATCTTTGCTTTTTGTGAAGATCATACAGGTACTATTTGGATAAGCGACGGCGGGGGCGTATATACGGCGAAAAAAGGGACGATGCATTTTGAGAAAGTGACGGAGTTCGGCTACGGATATATACAGGATATCAAAGAAGACAGCCAGGGGAATATTTGGATTGCGGCAATGGGAAATGGGGTATATCGGTATAATATCCGTTCACAGGAGGCGGAGCAGTATCTTGCGGATGGTAAGCCCGGTTCTATCAGTTCGAATTCGGTCAGCAGCATTTTGGAAGATAGCAAGGGACGCATCTGGCTTAGCACGGACCGGGGAGGTATCTGTTGTTTTCAGGATGAGGCTTTCGAAGTCTATTCGCTTGAAGAGGGATTGCCGGACGATATTGTTTTCAAGGCTGTGGAGGATACTCGTGGAAATATCTGGTTTGGAACGAACCACGGGCTTGTGTGCCTGAATCCGGAGAGCAAAGAAGTACAGGTGTTTGGTAAAAAAGACGGTTTGAGCGTCTCCCGGTTTAATTATAACTCGGCGGCTGTGGTGGATGGAGAAACGATTTTTATGGGAACCATGCATGGGTTGGTCTCATTCAATCCGGAGCAGTTCGTCAGAAACGATTTAATGCCTTCCGTCTATTTCACAGATTTTCTTGTAAATGGGAAAAACCTTCTCCCCAATGTCATCAACCGGTATGATAAGGATTATAAAATAACACTTAAATACGACGAGCGAAACATCAGTATCCGTTTCGTTGCATTGAGTTTCGCTTCTCCGGGGGCTAACCGGTATGCCTATCGCATGAGTAACGTCGATAATGACTGGATCTATACGGATAAGAATGTGATATCTTATGCGGGGCTTACTACTGGAAAATATGTTCTCCACGTGAAAGGGGCGAATAATATGGGAGTATGGGATGAATCGGAGAAGGTCTTGATGATTGATGTACTGCCGCCTTGGTGGGCATCGCCTGTTGCTTATATCATTTATATTCTGGTAGTGTTTTCATTGCTTTTTTACTGGATACGTTCTTACCTGAAAAGAATTGCCCGTAGAAATGAGGAGAAGAATCTGATTTATACAATCGAGAAAGAGAAAGAGCTTTATGAATCCAAAGTGGCTTTCTTTACGAATATTACGCATGAGATACGTACGCCTCTGACATTGATCAGTGGTCCGATGGATCTGGTGATACAGGAGTCTGTACAGTTTCCGAAGAATATACAACGTTATCTTGGATTGATCAAACAGAATGTAGACCAGTTATTGAATCTGGTAAATCAATTATTGGACTTCAAAGCGGCCGGAAACATGAATAAACCGTTGATCTTTTCGGAGATAAAGGCATTGCATCTGATTGAGTCCTTGAAAGAAAGATTCTCTGTGCTGCTCTCGGAAAAGAATAAGACTTTTGAGATTATAGCAGACCGCGTAGATCCGGATATCTGTGTGATAGCCGATAAGGATGCGGTTGACAAGATAATGAATAACTTGATATTTAATGCTATAAAATACAGTGACGCTCGTATTACGGTACGGGTGAGCCGTGATGACGAATACCTGACACTTGAAATTATAAATGACGGCTTGTTGGTATCGAAGGATATGCATGAAGCGATTTTCGAACCGTTTGTCCGGGCAGAAAACAGTAAGGAGAATATAGGCGTGGGGATCGGACTATCGCTTTGCCGGAGCTTGGTGGAGCAGCACCGGGGTACTTTGACCTACGAGGAGATGGATGGGCTGAACTGCTTCGTGCTTAAACTTCCGGTTCGCCAGAAGATAACCGAGAATGTACAGACAGTGGAGATGAGCGACGGGCAGATTCTGCTGAATAAAAACAGCATAAGGGTTACTCTGTTGATTGTAGACGATCATCCGGATGTGGTGGATTTCTTGTCGGAACAGTTGCATGAAGAATATACTGTCCTGACGGCGGCCGATGGCAGACAGGCTTTGGACGTGATAGAACATAATAAGGTAGACATCGTATTGAGTGACATCATCATGCCCAATTTAGACGGATTGTCTCTCTGCCGGAAATTGAAGGCGGAGATAGCTACCAGCCATATATTGGTGGTGCTGTTGACATCGAAGAATGACGTTAGCACGAAGATTCAGGGACTGGAGGCCGGGGCGGATGCTTATGTCGAGAAACCATTCAACCTGAATTACTTATCGGCTTTGCTGAGAAGCTTGATAGTGAACAAAAACCGGGACATCAGCCTGCAGAACACCAAACCACTGATACCGATCGGGCAGGTAGAGATCAATAAGTCTGATGAGAACTTTGTAAATCAGGTGGTGGATATTGTGAATGCAAACATATCCGATCCCACTTTTAATGTGGAGATACTGACGGCAAAGATCCATATGAGTCATTCTAATTTTAGTAAAAAGCTGAAGGGCATTGTAAATATGAGTCCGGTGGAGTTTATCCGTTTCATTCGGCTGAACCGTGCAGCCACTATTTTGTCGCAGGAAGATTGTCAAGTTAATGAGGTGAGTGTGTTGGTCGGCATCAACTCTACAAGTAATTTTATCCAGCAATTCCAGAAACAGTTCGGAAAAACGCCTAATGAATTCCGGAAAGAATGCAAACGGAGAAGGAGCGAACCGGAAAAGTAAAATCGTCCATACTTTAAGTGATTCTCTCTATTTCTTTATAGGGTAAATCCCGGTTACTTTGCGGTCATCAAATGAATGATTAATATTTGTATGACCCTGATGAAAACACAATCGAATCTTTATCTGTTCCTGATAGCCTTGATATCGGCTATGGGAGGTTTTCTTTTTGGCTATGACTGGGTAGTGATAGGAGGTGCGAAACCTTTCTACGAACAATACTTTCAGATAGCAGGTAATCCCGTACTGCAAGGATGGGCGATGAGTAGTGCACTGATAGGTTGCCTGATAGGTGCGTTAAGTGCCGGAAAAATGAGTGACCGCTTCGGTCGGAAGCCGGTTCTTACATTGGCGGCAGGACTCTTTATTTGTACCGCTATCGGTACGGGAGCCGCCAATTCCTTTACTTTTTTCAATGTTTTCAGACTGGTCGGCGGGTTTGCCATCGGTATTGCTTCCAGCCTGTCGCCGATGTATATTGCGGAGATAGCTCCGGCTCATCTGCGCGGACGTTTTGTCGCTATCAATCAGCTGACGGTTGTGCTGGGTATTTTAGCTTCCCAGATTGTGAACTGGCAGATCGCGGAGCCGGTGGAGATAGGAGCTACGTATGAAATGATACGTGAATCGTGGAACGGGCAGATGGGATGGCGCTGGATGTTTTGGGCGATGACTGTGCCGGCTGCTCTGTTTTTCATTTTTAGTTTTATACTTCCCGAGAGTCCTCGTTGGTTGGCCTCTTCCGGCCGTAGGGAAGCCGCTTTAAAAGTCTTTACCCGTATGGGCGGATCTGGTTATGCCCGTCGGGAATTGGAAGCGATTGCCGTGGCGTCTTCGGATAAAAACCGGCAAGGCAGCTTTAAGCAATTATTGCGTCCCGGCATGCGTAAAGTGCTGGTAATTGGTGTTGTGATGGCCGTTTTGCAGCAATGGTGCGGTATCAATGTGATATTCAATTATGCACAGGAGATATTTATGGCTGCCGGATATGGAGTATCGGATGTACTGATGAATATCGTTGTGACCGGAATTACGAATGTCGTGTTTACGGTTCTGGCCATGTTCGTGGTCGATCGTTGGGGACGCAAGGCACTTACTTTGATAGGGGCATTCGGGCTGACTGTGATTTATGCCTTTATGGGGGCAGCCTATTATTTTCACATTACCGGGGTCGTGTTGCTGATTATTGTCGTGACTGCCATTGCATGTTATGCCATGACGTTGGCTACAACCATGTGGGTGATTATCTCCGAGATCTTCCCCAACCGGGTTCGTGGAGTGGCGATGTCGGTTTGCACTTTCGCCTTGTGGGCTGCCTGTTTCATCCTTACTTATACTTTCCCGGTATTGAATAACGGGTTGGGAGCGGCCGGTACTTTCTGGCTTTACGGCATCATCTGCCTTACCGGCGGAATATTTGTAGCACTCTATTTACCCGAGACCAAGGGAAAGAGTCTGGAAGAATTGGAAAAAGAATTAATAAAATAGCAATTATTATAGTATGGAAAAAGTAACTCAATATCTGATTAAGAGTACAGTGCATACCAGTGAGGTACGCGCGTGGGAAGAGGATATTCTACTTCCCACCTATGAAATAGGAAAGGAGGAAAAGAATCCTATTTTCCTGGAAAAGAGAGTGTATCAAGGTAGTAGCGGGTCTGTCTACCCTTACCCTGTGGTGGAAAAGATCTCCGATACGAAAGTGGAAAAGAAATATCATGCTCTCTTTATCGAGAATGAATATATCAAGGTCATGATCCTGCCGGAATTGGGTGGTCGCATACACATGGCTTATGATAAGGTGAAACAACGCCATTTCGTATATTATAATCAAGTGGTGAAACCTGCTTTGGTAGGTCTTACCGGTCCGTGGATATCAGGAGGAATCGAGTTCAACTGGCCGCAACATCACCGCCCCTCTACTTTTCTGCCTACCGATTTTTCTATCGAGGAGAATGCCGACGGCAGTAAAACGATCTGGTGTAATGAAGTGGAGCGCATGTTCCGTACCAAAGGGATGCAGGGTTTTACACTCTATCCGGGTAAGGCTTATATTGAAATTAATGTGAAGATTTATAATCGTACAGCATTTCCTCAGACATTCTTGTGGTGGGCCAATCCGGCCGTGGTGGTGAATGACCATTACCATTCGGTGTTTCCACCCGATGTAAATGCCGTGTTCGATCATGGTAAGCGGGATGTATCTTCTTTCCCTATTGCTACCGGGGTGTATTATAAACAAGACTATTCGGCCGGGGTGGATATTTCCAAATATAAAAACATTCCTGTTCCCACTTCTTATATGGCTATCCAATCGAAATATGATTTTGTAGGTGGTTATGAAGACGATATCCGGGGAGGTTTGCTGCATGTTGCCGACCATCATGTTTCTCCGGGTAAGAAACAATGGACTTGGGGAAACGGGGATTTTGGCAAGGCTTGGGACCGGAATCTTACGGATGAGGACGGACCTTATATCGAACTGATGACAGGAATGTATACGGATAATCAGCCAGACTTTTCATGGTTGCAACCTTATGAGGAGAAGTCGTGGGTGCAATATTTCATGCCTTACAGCGAGGTGGGTTATGTAAAGAACGCCACTAAGGATGCCCTGTTGAATGTAGAACTGAAAGACGACAATGCCCGTTTGGTTCTTTATACGTCAGGTGTCAACAAGGATGTGCATCTGTTGGTGAAAGATGTCCGGGGAACATTGCTGTTCGATAAAACGATTCAGGTTTCTCCGGCAGAGCCGTTCATTGCCACTTTCCCGGCCGAAGGATTGAAAGAGGAAGAGATCCGAATAGAGGTTCGGGATAGCGAGGGCAAGGTAATGTTGACTTATCAGGCTGATAAGCCGGAGATAAAACCGATACCGGATCCTGCTAAGGCAGCAAAAGATCCGAAGGAGATCGCTTCGATGGAACAACTGTTCCTGACCGGGCTTCATTTGGAGCAATATCGCCATGCTACCTATAATCCGATGGATTATTATCAGGAAGCTTTGCGGCGTGAACCGGGAGATGTACGGTGCAATAATGCCATCGGGTTGTTACTGATGCGTAAAGGGCAATTTGCTGCTGCCGAGAAGTATTTCCGTACGGCTGTGGACACGCTGACCGAACGCAATCCCAATCCATATGACGGTGAACCCTATTATAATTTAGGCTGGAGCTGTAAGATGCAGGGAAAGATGGACGAAGCTTATGATGCGTTTTTCAAATCGGCCTGGAATGCGGCCTGGCAGGATGCCGCTTATTATGCCCTGGCACAAATAGATACGGCAAGGGGTAAGTATGAGAGTGCTTTGGATAAGGTGGAACGTTCGCTCATTCGTAACTGGCACAATCATAAGGCTCGCCAGTTGAAAGCCTCTATTCTGCGTAAACTGAACCGGAAGGAAGAAGCATTGGATCTGATACGGGAATCTTTGAAAATAGACCGTTTCAATATGGGATGCCGTTTCGAGCATTATTTATTGACGGAGGATCAGAATTTACTGGCAGAGATGACTGGATTAATGCGCCGTTGGGAACATACATTTATTGAATATGCGCTCGACTTTGGCGGTGCGGGTCTGTATGATGAAGCCATTTTGTTTTTGGAAAGCTATCTTTCGGAAACCCGTAAAGTGTATCCGATGATTTATTATGCCCTCGGGTATTTTCATGCCTGCCGGGGAGAGAAAGCGCATGCACTGGACTATTACCGGAAAGCGGAAAAGGAAGACCACTCCTATTGTTTTCCGAACCGTATAGAAGAGGTCTTGATTTTGCAAAATGCCTTGGAATTGAACGACCGGGCTGCTAAGGCCGCTTACAGCTTGGGGAACTTCTGGTATGCTGCCCGGCAGTATGACCGTGCCATTGAATGTTGGGAGACCTCGGCCGCTATTTGTCCTGATTTCCCTACCGTATGGCGTAACTTGTCATTGGCGTATTATAACAAACAGGATAATAAGGCCAAAGCATTGGAGGCGTTGGAAAAGGCATTCCGTCTGGATGAGAACGATTCACGTATCTTGATGGAGTTGGATCAATTGTACAAGCGTTTGGGGTATTCGCATGAACGGCGTCTTGCATTTCTTGAAACTCATTTGTCCACAACGGAAGAACGGGATGACTTGGCTATCGAACGCATCACGCTCTATAATCAACTGGGACGTTATGATGAGGCGAAAGCATTGATTGCCGGTCGTAAATTTCATCCGTGGGAAGGTGGAGAAGGAAAGATTACCGGTCAGTACGTGTTGTGCCGGGTGGAGCTTGCCAGGGTGGCATTGCGTGAACAGCGTTATGCGGACGCATTAGCTTTGCTGGAAGAGACGGATCAGTATCCCCACAATTTAGGAGAGGGCAAACTGGCAAATGCCGAAGAAAATGATATTTGGTATTATAAAGGAGAGGCTTACCGGGGTTTGGGCGATGAAGAGAAGGCGAAAGTTTGCTTCGAGAAAGCGACTGTCGGTTCCGCCGAACCGCAGCAGGCATTCTATTATAACGATCAGCAGCCGGATAAGATATTTTATCAAGGTCTGGCCTGGCGTGCATTGGGAGATGAGAACCGGGCTCGGGGTTGTTTTAACAAGCTGATCAAACATGGAGAAAAGCACTTGTTTGATACTTGCCGCATCGATTATTTTGCCGTTTCATTGCCCGATCTGGCTATTTGGGAAGACGACTTGAACAAGCGGAACCGCATTCATTGCAATTATGTGATGGGACTGGGTTATCTGGGATTGGATGAAATCCCGGAAGCTGCCGGCTTTCTGGATAAAGTCATAGAATTGGATATCAATCATCAAGGTGCGCAAATTCACCGCAGTTTATGTGACGCTTAATTTTTATATGAGAAGATCTCCATAGGTTTGCATATGGGGATCTTTTTTCTTTTCAATACTTTATAATGAAGGTAATACACGAAATCGCAGGTTATACGGCAATGGGTGAACCTGTTTTTTATTTTAAGGTAGTCAATGCTTCCGGTGCCTGGGTAGGATTTACCAATTGGGGAGCCCGGTGGATTGAAGCGGGGGTACCCGATGGTGAAGGACGGCTGACGGATGTGATAGCCGGTTATGATAATCCGATGGAATATTTGTCCGATACCTATTATATGGGGGCTACGGTCGGTCGTTTTGCCAACCGGATCGCAAACGCTTCGTTTCTGATAGACGGCCTTACCTATCAGTTGGAGGCGAATGACGGGCGACATACAAATCATGGAGGTTATTCCGGTTTTCATCAGCGATTGTGGAAATGGGAAAAGTTGGCCGACGGCATCTGTTTTATGTTGGCTTCACCGGATGGCGATGGAGGATATCCCGGTAATTTGGAGGTAACGGTGGAGTATCGCTGGAGCGAATGCAATGAATTGTCGGTGGATTATTTCGGAGTGTCGGACAAGCCTACCTATTTGAATATGACGAATCATGCCTATTTCAATTTAAGCGGAACAAAGGAGAAGATTCTTTCGCATTCATTGTATATTCCTGCCCAAAAGATAGTAGAGACAAACGCCGGGTTTATCCCTACGGGTATGGTAACTCCGGTGGCAGGCACTCCTTTTGATTTCACTTGCCGTAAACAACTTGGTGTGGATATATATACGGATAATCAGCAGTTGCGTGATAATAGGGGATATAATCATTGTTATATCCTGAAAGAACAGCCTTCCCGTGATATGGTATTGGCGGCTTGTCTCTGCGAACCTGCATCCAAGCGCCGTCTGACAGTGATGACGGATCTGCCGGGGGTATTACTCTATACGGCAGGCTATTATGAATCCCCCGATACGGCAGTCTGCCTGGAGACGCAATTCTTTCCGGATACGCCTTCGCATCCTCATTTCCCTTCGTGCCTGTTAAGACCCGGAAACGAATACAGACAACGGACCGTCTACCGGTTTGACTTGGATTTTCCGGAATGATACAGGATGTTTTTTATCCCTTCTTTTTGGCTTTGTATTCCGAGGGAGGTATGCCCATCGTTTTAGTAAATAACCGGGAAAAGTAGAGAGAATCTTCATAACCCACCAACGGACTGATCTGGCTGATTTTCATATCGGTGAAATCCAGATAGTGGCATGCTTCCTGTATTCTTAGATAGTTCAGATACCGCAAAGGCGAAGATCCGGTCTTCTCTTCGAACAGGTTGGAGAAATAAGAAGTGGATAATTTTACTTCACCGGCAATGTCCGTCAGACGAATCTTCTTATTCAGGTTCTCTTTCATGTAATGAATGGCAAGCTGTACTACATCTTTTCGTGAATGGTTCATAGAACCGCAGTCACGGTATTCTCCGATAAATTTCATAGAACCTAAAAAGTGGAACAGGCTGGTGGTGGCGTACAACATATAATTCTTGTTGTATCCGGAATTGATGGCGGAATAAATCTCCTCAAAGAGCGTCAGCCGTTCTTTTATCCGGGAGTGTGCTTCGGGAGTAATGTTACATGGACGGTCGAATCCGCTACTGAAGAACGCCGCCTTTTTCCCGTCGAAGTGTATCCAGTAGATGGTCCAGGGATTGGCGGTATTACTGCCATAAGCATGTGCCACGTGTTTGGGGAGAATAAAGAATTGGTTGGAATTGATTTCGTTCCGCCGGTGGGCCAGTTCAAACCAGCCTTGTCCTTCTACACAGTAGATAAGGACAAACTCATTAACCTCTTCGGCGGTACGTTCGCAATAATGAAAATTGGCATGCGGATAATAGCCTATATCAGTGATATATAGCTCCTGGCCCAGAGGGTCTTGTTTTAATTTTTCGATCAGGAAAGCCGGTAATACAATGGTACGCTCTCCTTTGAATCCATTTTTAATTCGTGGCATGTCTTGTCAGGTATAGGGTTGATAAATCTGAATATAACAGTTCACGTTATCTGTATTCAAAGTTACCAAAATATTTCTAAACCGGATTGGTTTTATCATAAGTTTTTGATCGCTTTTTTTAGGGTAAGATTCTCCATATCCATAATTTTTTTCTCTATTGATTTCCCTTTCTTTTTAAGCTTACTTTGCATATGATAAATATAATTCTTATTAATATGTTTTTATGATAATATAAAGTGATAGATTTAAAATAATTATGTATGGAAAAACACATGTTTGAAGAACTTTCTTTCCGGAAAGTTTTTAAGTTCATTTTAGCCTTGTTGTTGTTTTCCTGTGGTGCGTCGGGATATGCCGGAGTACTTGACAACCGGGTTGTGAAAGGAGTGGTTAAGGATGAAACCGGTGAACCGCTGCCGGCTGTTACCGTGGTGGTGAAGGGTACGACCAACGGTGTCACTACCGATATGGACGGTGAGTACACTTTGTCTAATGTTCCCGCCGGTTCCACACTGGTATTCTCTTTTTTGGGAATGCAGACACAGGAGATTGTGGTACGAAACCAGAAACGTATCGATGTGGAGATGAAAGAAGATGCTGTCAGCATTGACGAGGTGGTGGTAGTGGCATTCGGTACTCAGAAGAAGGAGAGTATGGTCAGTTCCATCGAGACGGTGAAGCCGGCTGCGCTGAAAGTGCCTTCGAGTAACTTGACTACCGCACTGGCCGGGCGTATGTCCGGTTTGATAGCTTACCAGCGTAGTGGAGAACCGGGACAGGACAATGCCGACTTCTTTATCCGTGGTGTGACGACTTTCGGTTATAAAAAAGACCCGTTGATCCTGATCGACGGTATCGAAACAACGTCTACCGAACTGGCTCGTTTGCAGCCGGATGATATCGCTGCTTTTTCTATCTTGAAAGATGCGACCGCAACCGCTTTGTATGGTGCACGTGGTGCTAACGGCGTTATTCAGGTGCAGACAAAAGAAGGAAAGGAAGGGCCGGCTAAGGTCAGTTTACGCGTGGAGAATTCATTTTCATCCAATACGTCGAATATAGAGCTGGCAGACCCGATCACTTACATGCAAATGGCCAATGAAGCGGCTGTTACACGTAATCCGTTGTCTCCGTTGGTCTATTCGCGCGAGAAGATTGCCAATACGATTGCGGGTAAGAATCCTTATCTGTATCCGGCCAACGACTGGCGTAAGTTGATGACTAATCCGCTTGTGGCAAACCAACGTGCCAATTTGAGTGTGAGCGGTGGTGGTAAGGTAGCCCGTTATTATATTGCGGCCACTTTCTCGAAAGATAATGGTAACCTGAAGAATGACAAGTATGCCGGTTATAAGAATAATATCGATTTGAGCACTTATCAGTTACGGTCGAATGTAAATATTAATCTGACAAAGACGACTGAGGCTATTGTGCGTCTGGCCGGTACGTTCGACGATTACACCGGTCCATTGGATGGCGGTGATACGATGTATAAGAAGATCATGGTTTCCAATCCGGTATTGTTTCCGGCTTATTATCCGTCTTCCGACCTGCCTTCTGCCAAGCACGTGTTGTATGGTAATGCACTGTACAATAACGGTGTGGAATACACGAACCCTTATGCCGAGTTGACAAAGGGATATAAAGATTATTCGAAATCGACGATGGACGCACAGTTCGAGTTGAAACAGGACCTGTCGTTCATCACGAAAGGATTGAATGTTCGTGGCCTGTTCAATACTTCCCGTTATGCCTATTTTGAGGTGGGACGTGCATCGAATCCTTATTTCTATAATGTAGGATCTTATGACAAGAATAGCTCGTATACCATCATGCAATTGAACGAAGATGCCAACCCGACGGAATATCTGGAGTCTACCGGTTCATGGACAGACGTACAGTCTACGGTCTATATGGAGGCGGCTATGTCTTACAACCGTTCTTTCGGTAATCATGATATAAGCGGTTTGCTGGTTTATCAACGTCGCGAAAAGAAGGTATCCAATATCACTGACGATTCGGGGAAAGACAATTTGCAGAAATCGTTGCCTTACCGTAACCAGGGCTTATCCGGCCGTTTTACTTATGCATTCGACAATCGCTATATGGCTGAGTTTAACTTCGGGTACAACGGTTCGGAACGCTTTTACCGTTCGGAACGTTACGGTTTCTTCCCGGCTATCGGTGTCGGTTATGACATTTCGAACGAGAAGTTCTGGAAACCATTGAAAAAGGTTCTTCCCAAGTTTAAGTTGAAATATACCTATGGTCTGGTCGGAAATGATGCGATTGGTGACGAAGACGACCGTTTCTTCTATCTTTCCGAGGTGGATGCAAACGATGCCGGCAAGAGCTATAATTTCGGTACGGACTTCAATTATACAAAGAACGGTGTGACCGTGAGGCGTTATGATAACCGTGATATCACTTGGGAGAAAGCCTACAAATCGAATTATGGCGTAGAATTTACATTGTTCGACGGATTGAATATCCAAGCCGACTATTTTACGGAACACCGTACTAATATCCTGATGGATAGGGAGTCTATACCTTCTACAATGGGACTTTCGGCAAAGGTGCGTGCCAATGTGGGTGAAGCGAAAGCGCGTGGCTTGGACTTGTCGCTCGATTATAACAAGGCATACCGGAATGGCATGTGGTTGCAGGTGCACGGAAACTTCACCTATGCCCATAGCGAATTCCTGAAATATGAAGAACCGGAATACAATGAGAAGTACAAACTTCACGTCGGACAATCGTTAAATCAGGAATTCGGTTATATTGCCGAGCGTCTGTTCATTGACGATGCCGATGTGGCCAACTCTCCGAAGCAGACCTTTGGCGAATATGGGGCGGGTGATATCAAATACCGGGATGTAAACGGTGACGGACAGATTACCGAACTGGACCAAGTGCCTATCGGTTTTCCTACCGTTCCGGAAATCATCTACGGTTTCGGTTTCTCTTTCGGTAGCGCCCGTTTTGACGTTTCCGCTTTCTTCCAAGGGTCTGCCCGTTCCTCTTTCTGGATCGATGCAAAGAATACTTCTCCGTTTGTGCACGTATACGAGGATACCAATTGGGATAACGCTTATATGTGGAAGGATATTCCTTTGCTGAAAGCTTATGCAGACAACCATTGGACAGAGACCAACCGGGACATTTACGCTTTGTGGCCACGCCTGAGTACGACCCGTATGGAGAACAATATCCAGAAAAGTACCTGGTTTATGCGTAACGGTGCTTTCCTGCGTATGAAGACGCTGGAAGTGGGATATACTTTCCCGGAGACATTGACGAAAAAGGCTTATATAAATTCGGCCCGTATCTATTGTAGCGGTAACAACCTGTTTGTTTTGAGCGGATTCAGCATGTGGGATATCGAAATGGGAGGTAATGGCCTGGGATATCCTATTCAACGGGTGATTAATATAGGTGTTCAATTAACTTTTTAAATGAAGGAGACGAAAGCAATGAAATATAATCTTAAAAATAAATTGAGAAATCTGGCATGTGTCTCGTTATTGACCGGCGGAATGTGGGGATTGAGTGCATGTAGTGACTATCTGGATGTCGTGCCCGATAATGTCGGTACGATCGAACATTCTTTCAGCAACCGTAATGAAGCCGAGAAATATCTGTTTACCTGTTACTCATACATCCCTGAGTATCATAGCGAGCGTGCCAACGTGGGATTGATGGGAGGTGACGAGCTGGCTACTTTTTATCCCATCCAGAGTGGGGATGATTATGCAACCTGGCGTATCGGTTTGGGATATCAGAATGTGAACGATCCTTATATGAATTATTGGGATGGCGGTAATGGGGCAGCCCACAGCTTGTACGAAGGACTTCGTGATTGCAATACCTTTCTTACTTATGTTTCCGATCTGAACTATGTAGGTGATCTTGCACCTTCCATGCGAAAGAGATGGCTGGCGGAGGTAAAATTCCTGAAGGCTTATTATCACTATCTGCTGTTGCGTATGTATGGTCCGATTGTGATTATTAATGAGAACCTACCTATCTCTTCCACACCCGAAGAGGTGCGCTTGAAACGTGCCCCGGTCGATAAGGTGGTGGCTTTTATTTCCGACCTGCTTGATGAAGCAAAAACAGATTTGCCTGTGAAAATAGATGATCAGGCAACCGAACTGGGGCGTATCACCCGTCCGGCCGCTTTGATGCTGAAAGCTAAGTTGCTGGTGATGGCAGCCAGCCCGTTGTTCAATGGAAATCCGGATTATGCCGATTTTACGAATAAAGACGGGGAGCATCTGTTTAGTCAGGAATACAGCGTACAGAAATGGATCGATGCCCAAGAGGCCTGTGAAGAAGCAATCGAGATGTGCGAACAGGGAGAGGGCGGTGTCAGCCCGGAGATCGTATTGCACGAAACCCATACGAACATGCTGTTCAGTGACCGGTTGAAACGGGAGTTGAGCTTGCGTGAATGCGTGACGGAGAAATGGAACGATGAACTGATCTGGGGATTGTCCGGTCGTCCGGTAAGCGGCTTGCAGCAGTCTTGTATGTCACGTGTCGGTAAATATCCGTCGAATATGCACGGTGCTTCCGAGAAGATTAACCCGACCATGTATGTTACGGAATTGTATTATACTAAAAATGGTATTCCTCTCGACGAGGATAAGGAGTGGGAATATGCCAACCGTCTGAAAGTGAAGAAAAATACCAGTAACACGGCGAATGAATTTTATCTGATACCGGATTACGAAACGGTGACTGCCAATTTCGACCGTGAACCTCGCTATTATGCCAATATCGGTTTTGACGGTGGTTTGTGGTATCAGAGTAACTGTGTTTCCGGAAACTCATCCGATATTTGGCAGTTGAAAGGACGTGCCGGTCAGGCACAAGGTATCTTAGGAGCTTATGGATATTCTAAAACAGGTTATTGGGCAAAGAAACTGGTCAATCTGGGTTTCGTAAACACAGAGAGCGGTTGGAACTCGGAACAGTATCCGTGGCCGGAATTTCGTTTGGCCGATCTGTATTTGCTGTATGCAGAGGCTGTGAATGAGGCTTCCGATTCGGAAGCGGCCCGTACTTTGGCAATCAGCTATGTCGATAAAATCAGAGAGCGTGCCGGCTTGTCGGGTGTAAAAGAATCTTGGGAAGAGCATTCGCGTAAACCGAATAAGTTCAGAACGCAGTTGGGATTACGGGAAATTATCCAGCGTGAACGCACCATCGAGCTGATGTTTGAAGGGCAGCGTTTCTGGGACGTCCGTCGTTGGAAGATTGCCGATAAAGAATATAACAAGACACTGATGGCATGGAATCCCCGCGGCAAAACAGTGGATACTTATTATCAGCTCACTACGATGTATACGCAGCAGTTTGTGGCACCGCGCGATTACTTTTGGCCGATTAAAGAGAAATCGTTGGTAATCAATCCCAATCTGGTGCAGAATCCGGGATGGCAATAAATGGTTTTAGGATTAAAAACAGAAAGAAATATGAAATCAATAAAAATATATGCACTCACTTTAGGGCTGTTGGCGGTCTTTGCCGGTTGTCAGAACGACGTTGTGAAGCCTTTGGAAAACGACAAGGAAGCACCGGCGCCGGTACGTGATGTTACTTATACAAAGATGTCCGGTTCGGTACTTCTTACCTATACCCTGCCTTCGGATCCGGACTTGCTTTATGTGGCGGCGAGTTATACGAACAAGGCAGGAAAGAAATACGAATTCAAGGCTTCCTACTTCACCAATACATTGCTTGTAGAGGGTTTTGGAGATACGGACACTTATTCGTTGGATGTATATGCCGTGGATCGCAGTGAAAATTATTCGGAACCGGTGAATATACAGGTTGCGGCAGATACGCCTCCGGTGCAGGCTGCTTACGAAACATTGGAGGTACAACCGGACTTCGGCGGAATGACTTTTTCATTTGACAATGCTTCGAAAGCCGACCTCACAGTGTACGTCTCTACTCCGAATGCAGACAATGAAATGGTCAATGCGGAGACTTTCTATACAGGATTGGCGAAAGCGACTTTCTCTGTACGTGGTTTTCTGGATGTTCCCCGTGATTTTGAGATCTGTTTTGAAGATAAATGGGGAAACAGATCTCCGGTGAAAAAGGAAAACCTGACTCCGATATACGAGACCGAACTCGATAAGAAGAAGTTTAAAGAAGTTATTTTGCCGGGCGACTTCCCCTGTACTTTCTATGAGAGCAAGATGGAATACATCTGGGACGGACGGGCGGCAGCCGATGGTGACGGACAAACCGGCGCTCATACGGGTATCGAAGAACACGATGGCCCTACCTGGTTCACTTTCGATCTCGGTGTGCTGGCCAAGTTGAGTCGTTTCAATTTGAAATTCGTGCAAGACGATAAGCACTTCTATAATGACGTTTCTCCGAAGATCTATGAAGTCTGGGGATGTGCGGAATTGGATAAATCCGGAAGTTGGGACAGTTGGACAAAACTGCTTCATATTGAGAATGAAAAGCCGTCCGGCCTGCCGGGAAGCGAACTGACCGAAGACGACCGTCTGGCCGCCAAGGAAGGGGATAACGCGAATTTCCCGTTGGATGCACCGCGTGTACGCTATATCCGCATTAAGTGTATCGATAACTGGACCGGTAACTCGAATATGACGTTTACGGAAGTTACTTTCTGGGGAGATGATAAATCGGAAACGAATAATTGATAAATGCTTGAATTATGAAATTGATAGTTAAATATATATCGGCAATAGGAGTGTTGCTTTTGTTGCTTGGCAATTTTTCCTCTTGCACCAAGATGGATGATTATCTGAAGTATACAGATGGAAAGGAAATACTGTATATCGGCAAGCCGGAGGCGATGCAGATGCGTTCGGGCAGGGAACGTGTACAGTTCTACGGTATTCTAATCGATCCGAAGATTACCCGGCTGCGTATCACTTACAACATGGGAAAGGATGTGATCGACCTGCCCGTTCAGCGTCAGGAGGGAGCGGAAGTGTTTACATATGATATTCCGTTGAAAGAGGGTATTTATAACTTTGTAGTACAGACTTTTGATGATGAAGGACATGCTTCCGTACCGGAATCGCTGATCGGTTCTTCTTACGGCTCGATCTATGAGAGCACATTGTACAACCGGGGCATTTCGTCTGTGAAATGTGAGAACAACTCTACCACGATTAGCTGGTCTACTGCCGATAGCCATTCTCCGTACGTCCATATCTGGTATACGGACGTCAATGAGCAGGAACGTATGGTTCAGGTAGAACAGAGTGAACAGGAAACCGTTTTAGAGGAGTACAAATCGATGAGTGGTTTCAGAATGAAAACTTATTATCTGCCGGATACGGCTGCTGTGGATATCTTTGACATTGAGGCGAATGTGGAGGCGGATGAAACATTGACGGGGACTGTGATGAAGAATGCTACCGAACCGTTTGCGCGTCAGGATGAGGGGACAGAAAAGAGCGGTGTATTGAAAGATTGGGAATATACTCCTAATCTGCTTACTCAAAACGGCGGTCGTACGGGAACTTTCTATGAGGCTTCTGCCGGTAAGACATTTATCAATATGTCTACTCTCAATTATGACAGTGCCATTGAAAACGGTAAAATCTGGCAAAAGGTGACCTTGCCTGCCGGAACCTATGAATTCTCCTTTAATGTGAATACCTCTAAGGGGAATAATCTGAACCCGTATGGCGCTGTGGTGGTGGCAGATGTTTTTCCGGATACCGATCAGGTAGCGGCTACCGCTTTGGCTTCTGTCAATTGGGGGCGTACTACCGGTACAAAGACTTTGAGTTTCACATTGGATGAAGAAACAACGCTTTTGTTGGGTTGGGTAGCCAGTATGGGAGAAAAGAGCGCGGATATCCGTATCAATGCCGTTGCTCTGAACAAGATTCATAAAATAAACACGATAGAGAAAGAAGTAGAATAACATTTTAGGATACAGGTATGAAAACAAGGAAACTTTTGATCGCCCTCGTATTAGGTATGGGAACTGCCACCGCTTGGGCCGGAGAAACGGAGGAGAAACCTTTGTATAAAGACTCTCTGGCGCCTATCGAGAGCCGGGTAGAGGATTTGCTGAGGCGTATGACGCTTCATGAAAAAACATTGCAGTTGCAGAATAGGCCTGTCGGGAGAATAGATGAGATAGAATCCATCTTTCAAGGGCAGAGCTATGGTTGCACACACGAAATGGGAAAGACTGCCGAAGAGTGTGCGGGCATCTATAATGAATTGCAAAAGTATATGCTTACCAAGACCCGTCTGGGAATTCCTATCCTGACAGCCGTGGAGGGTATTCAAGGAATCCTTCAGAATAATTCGACTCTTTTCCCACATTCCATTGCGCAGGGGAGTACTTTCAATCCGGAACTGATTGAGCGTATGACGGATGCCGCCGGTAAGGAGGCTGCGGCAATGGGAATCCACCAGGTACTTTCACCGGTATTCGACATTGCCCGTGAATTACGTTGGGGAAGAGTAGAGGAGACCTATGGAGAAGATCCTTTCCTTATCTCGGAAATGGGAATTGGCTTTGTGAAAGGATACCAGAAACATCAGATAACCTGTACGCCCAAACATTTCGTGGCTCACGGAACACCGGCCGGTGGTCTGAATTGCGCTTTTGTCAGTGGCGGTGAACGGGAATTCCGGAGTATCTATCTTTACCCTTTTGCCCGTGTGATTAAGGAGACGAATCCGTTGTGCATCATGAGTTGTTACAGTGCATATGATGGCATACCCGTGTCGGCTTCTCCTTACTATATGACGGATGTGCTGCGTGATGAATTGGGCTTTAAAGGGTATGTTTATTCCGACTGGGGGTCTGTGGACCGGGTGATGACTTTTCATTATGCCGTCCCCACCCGTGAAGAGGCTGCAAAGGTTTCGTTGATTGCCGGTGTGGATCTGGACGTGGATTCGGATTATGAAACGTTGGAGCAACAGGTGAAAGAGGGCAAAATCGATGAAGCTTATATCGATAAGGCGGTTCGTCGTGTTTTGTACGTGAAGTTTGCTTTGGGCTTGTTCGACCGTCCTTATTACGGTGACCCGAAACTGGTGAAAAAGGTGGTTCGCTCGGACAAACACATTGCATTGGCAAAAGAGGTAGCCGACGAAAGCACTATTCTGTTGGAAAATAAGAATAATATCCTTCCGCTCGATTTGTCTAAATATAAATCTATTGCCGTAGTAGGCCCGAATAGCAATCAGACTGTTTTCGGTGATTATTCCTGGACAACACCGGATACCAAAGAGGGGGTGACGTTGTATCAGGGATTGCAGCAAGTACTGGGTAAAAAGAAAACCATTTTGCAGGCGGATGGCTGTAACTGGTGGAATCGGGCGGATAGTAAAGACATAGAGCAGGCTGTGAAAGCCGTAGAGCAGAGTGATCTGGCTATTGTGGCGGTAGGTACGCGCAGTACGTTTCTGGGTCGTGGTCCTCGTTACTCGACAGCCGGTGAAGGCTTCGACCTTTCTTCTCTGGAGCTTCCCGGAAACCAATCGGAACTGTTGAAAGCCGTTAAGGCCACGGGCAAACCGATGATTGTCGTTTTGATATCCGGTAAGCCGTTGGTAATGAGCTGGGCGAAAGAAAATGCGGATGCAGTGCTGGTGCAATGGTATGCAGGAGAGCAGCAGGGACGCTCGCTTGCCGATATTCTGGTAGGGAATGTCAATCCTTCGGGACGCGTGAATGTGTCGTTTCCGAGGAGTACGGGTAACACGCCTTGTTTCTATAATTATTATCCTACGGACCGTGTGCAGCGTTTTGACCGTCCGGGCACCTATGAAGAACCTGCCGGGCATTATATTTTTGAACATCCGTATGCACTTTGGGAGTTTGGTTATGGATTGAGCTATACGAACTTCAATTATTCCGGATGTACATTGAATGACTCCATTTACTCCGATCAGGGTACGATTGTGGCCACAGTAGAGGTGGAAAATACCGGAAAGCGGGATGGAAAAGAGGTGGTTCAGCTTTATGTCCGCGATAAGATCAGTTCGGTATCTACTCCTATCAAGCAATTAAAGGCTTTTAAGAAAGTATTTATTAAAGCCGGAGAGAAGAAAAAAGTGACTTTGGAAGTACCGATGTCCGAACTGGCCCTTTACGATGTCCGGATGAAACCTGTGGTGGAACCGGGTGAGTTTGAAATACAGATAGGAAGTTCTTCCGACCGTATTCATTTTAATAAAACGATTCTGGTAAAATAATCGGTCGGTAAGGTTGCTCAAAAGATAAAATCCGGTTCCGGATAACAGAATATCACTTGGGATTTACCCCCTTCACCGCTTTCACCCTTCACTCTGTATCGCCTTGTTCAAGGGGGATACGGGGTGAAGGGTTTTTGCAACCGTGCAAAAGCTGTCCGAACACGGTGCCCGTAGGAGCTAAGGACCGTTTGCAGGATTCGTAAGGACACATCCCAGTGCGCCTTCACCCTATATCTCCGATGAATAAACCGATTGAGAAAAAAAGTGAAGGGGTAAAAACATACTGAATGCAGCTTATTTTGCAGAATAGATTCTGTTTATGAAAAAGATGTAGCGTCTTTCAGAAAAATTTGCTACGTCTTTGGGGAACTTCTCATACAGTGTTTTGAGTTCTGTTTCGTATTGACATATAGACTAATTGTTAATGGCAATCCTGACCTTTGAACTCAATATTTCCAGTTTGGATATGATATATTAAAGTCCAAAAAGGGGGATCGTAGAAAGCAGGAATAGGTTCTTTGTAAGAAAACCTTTTTTTAGTTTTTGATATAATATTAGGAGGTATTTCTCCATGTAACCAGTAATAAAAATCATTATACTTAAAAAAAACTATAGATTTTTCTGCTGGTATATCCTCAAGACTTAAACAGATCGAATAACTCGTACTGTCTATTGCCTTAAAAAGTATGAAAAAATTTTTCCACTTACTATCTTTCTTTACTCCACATCCTTTTTGAGAAAATAATACAGTGTTTAAATTAGTAATAAAAGTACTGTCAATTTGCAATTCAGGTAATGCGAATGTATGAGTTTTTTGTGTCATATTTGGAGGGGTAAACCTTTCGTTTTTTTGTGCTTGAATTACGGTTACACCTCCAATGAGCAAAAATAAAAAAATCTTTTTTTTAACGTCCATATTGACTCCTTGTTGGTTTACAATAAGTATCATACATGTCTCTAAAAAAGAATCTATCACTAATATAATGATAAATCCAAAAAGAATAGGTGTCGTTATAGTAGTTTATGACAACATTATTGGTTTCTATATAATAAGAAATTTGCTTCTTTTGGTTTGTGTTGATGAATAATGAATTCTTATATCTTTCTACAAGAAACAAATGTCCGGCATATTCAAAGCACTTCTCATCCAATTCTAATCTGGTTAATATTGAACCTATCGCGCGATTTACACTTCATCAATAGAATCGTTAAGGTTACGGGAATAAATGTTAAAAATTAAGTTGGGAGTATAGTAAACACATTGTTGCTCATGTTTGATTATACAATCAAGAATAGGTAGTAATTTTTTATTTTTTTTACTTCCAAAACCTCCAAGTAGGCTGTATGACTGACTGCCTCTAATCTCAATGATAAACAAAGGCTGACTACAGTTAATAGTAGTGAGGAATAGCATATCTTCATATCCATTTTTTATAGATTGATTACCTGTGGAATTTAATTTACCTTTCAAGTTTTTTTTAATCACAAAACAGTATTTACTACGATAAATACTATTTGAAATAATCAATATAAATAACTATCCATCTGTTTTGGCGTTTTTCTAATCCGTAAGTTATCTTTTTTATAGAACTGTTTGTATTCCTTGCTTTGAAACAAACGACCGCATTATTTTCTGTTATAGTTTCTTCTATGTTATAGTCATAATATTTAAAATCGTTTGAGATTTTTTTGTCTTTACCGAGATTGTATTGAAGTTTTATTGTTCTTTTCCAATCCGATTCAGGATTTTCTAACCCTAATTTTGAATATACCTGTATTACATCTATGTATTGTATTGCTTCTTCAAAAGCCAAACTTTGTTCTGCAGATACTAATTTCACCACCGTTACAAATGGGGTTTCTAAAATTGTGGATTTATTTTCGGTACAAGAAAGCATTATCAACGCAGATATAATTATATAAGATTTTAAATGTCTATTTTCCATAATATTGCAAATAAGGTTTAGCAACAACAGATTTTGGCCCCTTTATATTTGTAGCACCTGGTAATGCCATTGTAGCATTGTATAAATTGTTTGGTGCTACAACTCTTGTGTCGTTATATATAAACCTTAAAGCACCTGGGATTTTCACAAACTGGCTGGCATCTAATGTTGGAAATACCTGTTTTAAAGCATTTTCGGCAAATGTAGAACAATTAAAACTGCTAGCATTATATGCTTTTCCCGAATTTGATGTATTAGAAGCATAACCTTGAATTTTTGTATCTTGGTCGTAAGTTGTATTTATCTGCACAATTCCATCAGCAGCTCTGCCTTCAGCACTAACACTTCCACTTCTCAATCCTGTTGGATCTTTTGTTTGTAAATCAGATAAACTATTGATTGTCACCCCTTTCGAGTAATCAGATTTTACATTGCTTTGTAACTCAGTTTTTCCTACAGGACTATTGGGCCACAAATCGTAATATGTCATAGTCCCATCTTTGACCATTTCATAAGTGGGATTTCCTTTACTGTCTAATACGACATTTCCTTTCTTATCTCTGACTTCTTGTTGTTTATAGTTATCAATTGCAATTCCAGCATGTCCAGTTTCGTTATTTCCTGAAAACCAAATCAATAGATAGCTGTCTTTTCCATCTGGATCAATAACATTTACGGGATTATTAAAACAATAGGCATAGGGACTAATACTATAGTACTTTTCAGCATGTGGATCAATCGACATAAATTTTTTCTCATTTGGGTTGAGGATAATTGATTTAAGCACACTGTCGCTCTCATTTAATAAATTCAAAGACAAGGTGTTTTTATCAAACTCAATGCTATGTATTTTGCTATTTGAGTCCGAATTTACTACTTTGAATTTCGTTTCGGGCATTTCAATCATTGATTTTACACTCTGTTCCGGTGCAAAATTGTCATAAGGAGTCTGTGCCAAAGCACTCAACGCAAAAAACGTTATTATGCTCAAAAATAAAATTTGCCTTTTCATAATGTATACTGATTTATGTTATTTCTCTGTATTCAATTTTGTCTGTTTCACTTTTATATCATTGACCATCTTTTCATAATCTTCAGGTTTTATTGTAGAGTAGCCAATTTTCGAAAGATATTGGAACGTGGAATCCATTGCTTCAAATTCTCTCATAAGTTCCGGATAATTAATAATGTCCCTATATCCTTTCAGACCCATATCGATTATTTTACTGTCTAATCGGAATTTTAAATCGTTTCCTTTGTTAGTTTGCAATTGGCTATTGGGATAGTACTGTAAACCAATGCTGTAACATTTCCTGATAAAATCATCTGAATATCTTCCTGTTTTATACTCATAATAATTTATTACGGATACTGCCGGTACGGGTGCCTTGTTTATCGCTCCGGAGAAGATGTCTGTTTCAGTAGCTCACTGGCGTGCAAGCGATATGTATGTCAATCGTGACAATCGAGTGAAACATCCTTATCAGATGAGTTTCAGAAAGAATACCGTCGTTTGTCTGGATGCCCGGAATCGTGCACTGGGAAATGCCAGTTGTGGACCGGATGTGAGAGAAAGGTATGAATTGAAAGCCGAGAATACTATTTTCAATTTTATAATTTCTCCTATAACCGAGAAGAGTAGTAATGACCGGCTCTCGGAGCAGGGCAGAATCTCGAGTCCGGTTTGTTCTCCTGTAAAAATAGAGAAAGATACTAAAGGAAATGTTGTTTTGTCAACAACAACCGAAGGTGCCACTATTTATTATAGTGTAGATGATACGGAATTCCAACAGTACAAAGAACCAGTAAATATGGCTCAGGGTGGAACAATCAGAGCTTATTGCAATCGGGTTGGATATTTTGAGAGTATGTTGACTTCTATGGATATTAATCTTTTTGTTGATAAGTCCTTGTGGAAAATCGTTGGTTGTTCCAGCCAGCAAGGAGGAAGTGAAAAAGTTGAGAATGCGATTGACGGTGATGAATCTACGATCTGGCATACCCAATATGGGAACAGTGAGCCGGCACATCCTCATGAGATTGTGGTAGATATGGGACAGACTTACCGAGTGGATGAGTTCGTCTATCAGGGAAGGAAGGACGGTTCTAACGGCCGTATAAAAGAATATGAAATTTATTTTAGTAATAGTCCGGTTGTATGGGGATCTCCATCTGCTACAGGGCTATTTTCCGATACGCCCGATCCTCAGCATGTAAAGATCATTTCTAATCCATCTGCACGTTATTTTAAATTGATAGCTAAATCCGAAATAAATAATAAGGCGTGGACTGCTGTTGCCGAGCTGGGAATTGAAGCGTCTGCTATTGTTACTCCGATAGGAGAAGCCTGTGATAATTTACTTTCAGACCAAAAATATTATATAAAGGATATTGCTTCCGGATTGTACTTACAGTGGAAACACGATATTGGCAGTAATTATGAAGGAGAATTCTGTATTAATCCTTTAGATCGCAACAATGAAACTTTCGTGTTCACTTTTTCTAAAGTAGACGGTTTTACTTCTTTTTATAATCTTCGAGTTGGTAGTAAATATATGAATAAAGGTGAAGGCGGTTGGAGGTGTGGTATTGGTATGGTAACCGATAATAAAGACGGGTGGATACAGTTGGAGACACAGGATGATTGTACATTTAAAATGCGTGGAATGTGGCAAATATCTAAATATTTCAATTTTGATAACCATACGGAAGGTTCATATATTTATTCTGATAAATCGGACGGTGCACTTCTGAAGTTAGAAAAATTCGGTGAAGTTAGCATTATTCCGGTGACTGATATTCCCGGAATTTCTGTTTATCCGGCTATTTCCAATGGTGAGATTGCCGTATGTACTCCGGGTAAAGCGGTAATAAAAGTGATGAATGTGGGTGGTTACATATTGGCTGACTATCAATCGGAAGGCAAGCTTACGATTGGGATGAATTATACTGATGGAGTGTATCTGGTCGGGGTGGAAACAGAGAACATTCCTCGGATGGCTACCTATAAAGTTATGCTATATAGATAAATATTTGTTAATCCTATTTATTAATTAAATCGAATCGGAAAATGAGAAAATTACTCTTTTTTTTATTTATGTTAGTTTTATCTTTACCCGGTCAGGGGAAAGATATACGTATTTTAGCTATTGGTAATAGCTTTTCGGAGGACGCTATCGAACAGTATCTATATGAACTGGCTCTTGAAGGTGGTGATAACTTGATTATCGGGAATGCTTATCGGGGTGGCCAAGGGTTAGAATCCCATTGGAATGTGGTTGTTAATAATGATGCGGCTTTTGAGTATCGGAAGGTAGTTGATGGAAAAAAAACGAATAATACCAATAGAACCCTCGAAGCGTGTGTGAAAGATGAACCATGGGATTATATAACCTTTCAACAAGTAAGTCAAGATTCGGGAAGACCAGAAACGTATGAACCTTATTTAGGCAATTTACTGGATTATGTGAAAGGGATTGTTACTAATAATAATGTGAAATTCGGATTACATCAGACATGGGCTTATGCAAAGAATTCTACTCATGGTGGGTTTGCTAACTATGGTAATAATCAGCAGACGATGTACCAGGCAATCGTGGATGCTGTAAATCAGGCAAAAAAGAATCATAGTGAAATTAGTTTTATAGTTCCTTCCGGTACGGCTATTCAGAATGGTCGTACAAGTTTTATAGGGGATAACTTCAATCGTGACGGATATCATCTTGATTACGGGATGGGACGTTATACTGCGGCCTGTACATGGCTTGAAATTATAACCGGACAGAGTGCTGTGGGGAAAACTTATAAGCCCTCGGCTGTAAACGATGTTGTGGCTATGGTTGCTCAACAGGCTGCTCATGCGGCTGTAGAATCACCTGATAAGGTGACATCATTAGAGAATATAGGTTATGAGGGCGATAATACAGTGGTGCCTGTAAAACCGGTTAATGTGAATTTTGGATCAGTCAGCGAATCTGCATTGTGGAATAATATTTCTTCTTCCAGTAAATCTGTTTTCGGTTTAAAAGATATGGATGGAAATGATACCCAGATCGTAACGATATTGGACGATGAATTTAACGGAACTAATGGAGAAGGGGTCCAACAAACGACTACCGTGCTTGATATGCCTGCAGATGTAGCCAAAAGTTGCTGGTGGGGATACGCCGAAGGGAATTTTGAAAACAAGCCTCAGCAGCCTACCGGTGGATTTATATTTTTTCATTTAAATAAAAGGGAATTATATATTTTATAACCTATAATTCATAATTGAGTAACCTTGGGAATTTTCTTGAGGTTATTTTTTCTACAAAGTTATTAATAGAAACTTTGACAGATATGAATGAAACCATAATTAAAATCAAAATTTTAGATGATGGCAGTAATGATGCTACCATTATTGTGACAGGTGAACGAAACCGGACTTTTATGTTTGAAGAAGAATTTGCGTACGCGGATAAAGAAAAGCCTATTTTGAGATTGCATTATTTAAAGCAACGTGCTTTAAAATATCCGGAATTGTGTGGAAAACTAAGTATTGTTTGTATACGCAAAATATTAAACGGACTTTCTTTGAAAAGTAAGTCCGCAGGAATACCCGATTATAGAACGATTGAAAAATAAGAAG
>NZ_HF991011.1:0-732 GCF_000432295.1 Bacteroides sp. CAG:189 | reverse complement strand
TGATATTCTTTTCGGGGAAGTGTGGAGCCGGAACAATCTGCTTTCGCTCCGCGACCGTTCCATCGTAACCGTAGTGGCCCTGATGTCGCAGGGACTGACCGATTCCTCGTTCAAGTACCATCTCGAATCGGCGAAGAAGAACGGAGTGACCCGAACCGAGATAGCCGAAATACTCACCCATGCCGCATTCTACGCGGGCTGGCCGAAAGCATGGGCGGCTTTCCGTATGGCAAAAGAGGTTTGGACCGGCGGTAATGCAGACAGCGTGGCGGCAGGTTCGCTCGAAGCCTACGCGCAAACTATCATTTTCCCCGTGGGGAAACCCAACGATGCCTATGCCAAGTATTTCATCGGCCAGAGCTACACGGCTCCCGTGTAACGGACGGAGTCCCCGTGGTAAATGTGACCTTCGAGCCGGGCTGCCGCAACAACTGGCATGTGCACAAGGCAACGAAAGGCGGCGGTCAGACACTCGTATGCGTGGGCGGTCGCGGCTACTATCAGGAGTGGGGCAAAGAGCCGGTGGAACTACATTCCGGGGATGCAATCAATATTCCGGCAGGCGTGAAACATTGGCACGGGGCTGCTCCCGACAGCTGGTTCTCGCATTTAGCCATCGAAGTGCCCGGTGAGAACAACAGTACCGAATGGCTGGAACCTGTCGGTGATGAAGAATATTCTAAATTAAAATGACATGAAACAGATAGTATTGATACTTATGAGCCTACTTAC
>NZ_HF991010.1:0-1530 GCF_000432295.1 Bacteroides sp. CAG:189 | reverse complement strand
CTATTGCGGCGGCTGCATTAGCATCCCGAAAAAATCGCAATCCTGTGAATTGGTTCTTTGTGTCTTGTTTTTGGGGTATTATAGGATTGATTGTATTAGCATGCTCTGAGAAATTAAACAAAGAAGAATATGAAAGTGACACGCTCGTTACAGTGATGTGGCTTATCTTACTTATACCGTTTTCGTTATTGATTATTTTATCATTATAACAATTGGGAAAGAAAATATTACGTAATGGGGGCAGGATTTTTACTTCCTGCCTTTATTGTTCTTCTTAGGGCGATAATTTATCATCAAGCTTACGGCTTCCTCAAAAGAAGTCGGTTTCTTATGCACTCTTTTGGGATTTTCGTCAGTATTCGATATTCGCTTCATGTCGTTTACTGTCAATTCTTTCTTTTTATTCATTCCGTCAATGATTTGTAAGTGATATGATATTCTACGTTGCAAAGTAACAAATTAAATCGCTCCGTTTCATTCATTTTACGGGTATTGTAACGAAATACATATTCATTCATATATCTATGTAGGTGTTTACGACTCGTTTTATGATAGATGCCAATTATGCTTCTTTTTACCGTAGCCCAAAAACTTTCAATACTATTAGTATAAGAGTCACCATCAACATACTGTCCTTTACCGTGGTCTACAATATTGCGAACATAGATTCTACCTATCGTGTCATAACCACACCATTCATCGGTATATAACCTTGCGGAGCGTTTTACAGTTCTGAGAATAGGTACGGTAAGACTCCTTTTGGAAGTATCATTTATTACCCTACATACCACTTTGCCACCCCTTTCGAGCATTCCCAGCACTGGAGTCTTATCTTTGAAACTTCTTCCTTGAGAGTTCTTTATCTTTTTGTTAGCATGCCTATTTTTATTCTTGCCACCAACGAACGTTTCGTCCAGTTCTACTTCGCCATCTAACTTATGATCGTTCTCACAATAGAAGCATTCCCGGATACGATGTAACATATGCCAAGCCGTTTTCTGAGTTACTGAAATGTCTTTCGACAGTTGTATGGAAGATATTCCTTTCTTATGAGACGTTTCAAACCATATCGCCACAAACCACTTTATCAATGGCACTTTGCTCTTTTGAAATACCGTACCCGTTTTGACATTGAAGTTCAATCCTGTATTCTTACAACGGTATTTTCCGCCGCCATAGTTATATACCTTAGATGCTGGGTCATAGGGAGAAACTATGCCATTCTTCCATCTACATAATTCTAAATATTCAATACAAGATTGTTCCGTAGGAAACGCTTGTAATAAATCGAATAAAGATTTGAATTCAAAAGTATTCATACCCAAACTTAAACTGGTTTGGTATGATTAACTTTGGTGATTTTTTGGTTGTTGGCGCAACTGTCTAAATAAGGCGGCTTTTTTAGATATAAAAACAAGATAGTTCGCTGATTTACAAAGAAATGTAATTTAGAATAGACACACGCTAAATGCAAAAAATAACCTCAAGAAAATTCCCAAGGTTACTCAATTATGAATTATAGGTTATAAA
>NZ_HF991009.1:0-807 GCF_000432295.1 Bacteroides sp. CAG:189 | reverse complement strand
CACTGGCTGATGTACGCAAATTCGGTGAAGAGTGTCAAAGACGCTGGGGCATCACTCCGCTACAAATTTTCCTGCACAAAGACGAAGGGCATTGGCTGAACGGTCAGCCGAAAGCGGAAGACAAAGAGAGCTTCCAAGTCGGTAACAGATGGTTCAAACCAAATTATCATGCTCATGTCGTATTCGACTGGATGAACCATGAAACCGGAAAGAGCCGAAAGCTCAATGACGAAGATATGGCAACCATGCAGACCTTGGCTTCCGATATTCTCCTAATGGAACGTGGGCAGTCAAAGGCTGTCACAGGTAAGGAGCATTTGGAGCGAAACGACTTTATCATTGAGAAACAGAAAGCCGAACTGCAACGTATAGAGGAAACCAAGCGACACAAGGAGCAACAGGTAAGCCTTGCCGAGCAGGAACTCAAACAGGTAAAAGCAGAGATACGCACGGACAAACTAAAGAAAACAGCCACCAATGCTGCTACCGCCATAGCAAGCGGTGTAGGTTCTCTTTTCGGAAGCGGTAAGCTGAAAGAACTGGAACATCACATCGAGCAGCTACATCAGGAAATTACCAAACGGGACAAAGCTACTGATGAATTAAAAATTCAGATACAACAAATACAGGAACAGCATAGCAGACAAATTCGTAATCTTCAAAGAATACATAATCAAGAACTTGAAGCCAAAGACAAGGAAATATCACGATTGAGCACCTTGCTTGAAAAAGCCCACAAATGGTTTCCCATGTTCAAAGAGATGTTGAGAATGGAAAAATTATGCGCTGTTATCGGGTTTACCAAAG
>NZ_HF991008.1:18414-19406 GCF_000432295.1 Bacteroides sp. CAG:189 | reverse complement strand
ACTTACTACTTGACTACTTACTACTTAACTACTTTTATCACTTCCCTTCTGCATAAATCGATATTTTTATTTATGTTTGTAATATATTATTTGGTTTAGAAAGATGGGTGAACATATATGTTTCAGGCGAAATGAGCGCTTGGCGACTATAAACCCCTATTGGAGGGGAAATCCAATGGTAAAAGGACGATTTTTCAACCGTCAGCATCGTTTCCGGCCTGGAATGGGCAGTGTGTTGAAGTGGCGTTTGTCTCCTAATCCGCAACGAAAAGAAAAACGTACTGTAAAGTGGGAACCGAAGGTCAATTATCTTCGTTCGTTGGATGCGGTGAACGGCAATTCATTGATATGGTTGGGACATAATTCATTTTTTATGCAGTTGTCGGGTAAAAGGATTATGTTCGATCCGGTATTTGGCAATATTCCATTTGTGCGTCGGAGAAGTCAGTTTCCTGCCAATCCGAATATTTTTACGGGAATCGATTATTTGCTAATTAGTCACGATCACTTCGATCATTTGGATAAACAGAGTGTCGGGCGGTTGTTGGAGAACAATCCGCACATGAAGTTGTTCTGTGGCTTAGGTACCGGTGAATTGGTAAAGAGTTGGTTTCCGGAGATAGAGATGCTGGAAGCCGGATGGTATCAGCAGATAGAAGACGGGCACTTGAAAATAACCTTCCTACCTGCACAGCATTGGAGTAAACGTTCGGTGCGCGATGGGGGACAACGCTTGTGGGGGGCGTTTATGCTTCAAGGTGATGGTATTTCTATTTATTATAGTGGTGATACGGGCTATTCCAATCATTTTGCGGAGATACCCGAATTGTTCAGTTCTCCTGATTATGCGTTGGTAGGTATCGGTGCCTATAAGCCCCGGTGGTTCATGCGTCCCAATCATATTTCTCCTCATGAAGCGTTGACGGCTTCGCAGGAGATGCATGCCGGGTTGACTATTCCGATGCATTATGGTACATTTGATCTATCGGATG
>NZ_HF991008.1:7345-18376 GCF_000432295.1 Bacteroides sp. CAG:189 | reverse complement strand
ACCGCTCCACGATCCTCCTCAAGTTTTTGCTGCTGAGGCAAGGAAAAGGAATATTAAAGTAGCTATTCCTACGCTGGGAGATATCGTGAAACTGAAAAAGCAAAAGTAGGAAGTTCAGTTTGTTACCGTTGTGTATGCGAAGGATGTATTTTTCTTTGTATAGTGATAAAGATGTGTATCAGAAAAAATGGTGTACCAAAGAAGATAGTGTATAAACATAGAAAGAGATGATCATGAAAAAAGTAGAAGTTAAAGAACTCTCAGAGAATTTTTTTGAAGCAATAGGAAAAGAATGGATGTTAGTTACGGCCGGAAACAAGGAAGCATTCAATACAATGACTGCCAGTTGGGGTGGTATCGGCTGGCTTTGGAATAAGCCTGTGGCTTTTGTTTTTGTTCGTCCCGAACGGTATACTTATGAATTTATTGAAAAGGGCGATTTCCTTACGCTTTCTTTTTTGGGAGAAGAGAATAAGAAGATTCATGCTGTTTGTGGTTCCAAGTCCGGCAGGGAGGTGGATAAAGTGAAGGAAACCGGATTGAAACCGTTGTTTACAGCACAAGGGAATGTACTTTTTGAACAAGCCCGTTTGAGTTTGGAGTGCAGGAAGCTTTATGCCGGGGAGATTGGTCCTGAAAACTTTTTAGATAAGAATTTGATTGAGAAATGGTATGGAGGTTCGCACGGTGGATTTCATAAAATGTATGTAGTTGAAATAGAAAATGTGTGGATGCGCTGATTTGCTGCCATATGGATTTGTTGATTCGTTGATAATGATTGCATATCTTAAGACAGTGTCTATACGATTGTGCAAATAGATGAGGCTGACGACTCGATCAGCCCCATCAACTCAGAAGAAAGAAAAACCTCAATCACCTAAAACCTATTTTATTTTTCTGTTTTTCCTTTCCATTTCTGTAGTCCATTGTCCAATACGTAGACTTGAATTTTTTTTCTGCATATTCGGCAAAAGTACGTACATCGAAGAATTTCACTCCTTTTTTTTGAATTTTCTGGGCGAATTTTTTATTGGGTAAAGCCGTGTGTTTTTGTCATCATAATTACTCCATATTTTTGAAGCTCCCTCTCTACAGAGGTGTCTCATTGTTTGATTATATTAACTTTTTTCTAATAAAACAATTTTCTAATGGAAAATATTGACGCGATAACATTTATTTGCTAAGAAATAAAAGATTCTGTATGAATTTAAGAAAAATGTACAAATATATAGCAAAAAGCTCCTTTGGCGATCCAAAGGAGCTTTTTCATTTTCAATCGGCTTACCGGTTTATTTCAGCCATTTATCCAACCATTCGAAGAAGGTACGTTGCCACAGAATACCATTCTGCGGTTTCAGTACCCAATGGTTTTCGTCCGGATAGATTAATAGTTCCGCAGGAACTCCGCGCATTACCGCAGCATCGAAAGCAGCCATTGCCTGATTGGCAAGGATGCGATAGTCTTTCTCTCCATGGATACACAGAATGGGAGTGTCCCATTTGTCTACGAACAGATGTGGAGAGTTGGCGAAGGTGCGTTGCGCTGTTGCGTTCTGCTTTTCCCAATAAGCGCCGCCCATGTCCCAATTGGCAAACCATTTCTCTTCTGTTTCGAGGTATTGCATTTCCATGTTGAAGATACCGTCGTGAGCAATGAATGCTTTGAAGCGTTTGTCGTGATGTCCCGCAAGCCAGTAGACGGAGAATCCTCCGAAGCTGGCACCTACGCAGCCCAGACGTTCCTTATCCACGAAAGGCTCTTTAGCCATTTCATCGATTGCAGTGAAGTAGTCTTTCATGCACTGGCCGCCATAGTCGCCACTGATGGCTTCGTTCCATTCGTTACCGAATCCCGGAAGGCCGCGACGGTTCGGGGCTACAATGATATAATCGTTGGCAGCCATGATTTGGAAGTTCCAGCGGTAACTCCAGAATTGGCTGACGGGGCTTTGTGGGCCACCTTCGCAGAAAAGTAGCGTGGGATATTTCTTGTTCGGGTCGAATTTGGGAGGATAAATTACCCAAGTCAGCATCTGTTTGCCGTCGGTGGTTTTCATCCAGCGTCCTTCCACTTTTCCCATTTCGAGTTGGTCGTATATCTGCTTGTTCTCCTGTGTCAGCTGAGTAGTCTTTCCATCCAGACTGATGGCATAAATTTCATCACCCATACTGATAGAATGGCGTTTGGCGATCAGCTTGTCTCCGAAAAGGGCAGGAACACCATAGTCGTACATGCCTTCGGTAATGGCTCTGACAGAATTGTCGGTAAGGTTGAGGGCATATATTTGTACCTCTCCGTGCCATACACCTGTGAAATAGATCGTTTTCGCATCGGCACTCCAGATAAAAGCATCCACATTCGATTCGAATCCTTTGCTGGCAAATCTTTTTTCGCCCGTTTCGAGATTCATCACCATGAGCCGGTTCTGGTCGGCTTCGTATCCGTCGCGTTCCATACTTTGCCAAGCGATGTATTTACCATCCGGTGAGTATTGCGGGTTGGTGTCGTATCCTTTGTTTTCTTCGGTTATGTTTACGGTTTGCTTGGTGTTCAAATCATAAACATAGATATCGGAATTGGTAGAGATGGCGTATGCCAGTCCGGTTTTCTTGCGGCAAGTATATGCCACTTTATCCGAAGTAGTGTTCCAAGCCAGTTGTTCGATGCCACCCCAAGGTTTCATCGGGCTTTCGTAGGGTTCACCATCCAGTATGTCGACAATATTCGAGATTGCATTGCCATCGAAATCGGCCACAAACGGATGCGGGGCGGTGGTTACCCATTCGTCCCAATGTTTGTACATCAGATCGGTGACGATGATGCCTGTTGCCTTGGGTAGATCGGGATATTTGTCGGCTGTGCTTTTCACTGTTTTCACTTGCGAAATGAAAAGGATCTTCTTTCCGTCCGGTGAGATGGAGAATCCCTCGATATCTCCGTCGTAGTTGGTGAGTTGTCTGCGTCCGCTACCGTCCGGATTCATTTCATAAATCTGGCTGCTTCCGTTGTCGTTGCTTAAGAAAGCTATTTTAGTTCCGTTTTTGATCCAGACAGCAGCATTCTCTTGATAGGGAGTATGGGTGATCTGCTTGGTGTCACTTCCATCCGCATTCATCACGAAGAGTTCTCGGTTACTTTTGTTCTGGGATACGCTGTAATAAGCTACGCTGTACACTATCTGTTTGTTATCGGGTGATACGGATAGCTCGCCGATACGCCCCATTGCCCATAATGCTTCGGGCGTCATGCGCATCCCTTCGATTTTAATATCCGATTTACAGATGAGTGCTTCTGCGCTCTGTCCTGCGTCTTTGGTGCCGCCGCAGGCTGCTAACATCATTGTTGTTGACATAACTAACAGTTTGGCTTGTCTCATATTTTTTCTTGTTAATTTTAGTTGTGCGAAGATAACGATTAAATTTTATTTCTCTGTAGGGTGATGTGAAATAGTTTAAGTTCTTATGGCAAGGGCTAAAAGATGCTACGTCTTTTCTAAAAAGATATATGTCCTTTGAGAGAAACACGTTATGTCTTTTTTCTAAACTTGCTACGTCTTTTTCTAAAGTCTGCTACGTCTTTTTGACTTATACTGATTTATACTAAAAACCGGTTGTTACTTTCAACGGTTAGTTGCTAATTGAGTTGTCAGATTCTGTTATTCTTTCCTGAAAAAGTTGTTGGCTTATCTGTATTGTTCCTGAAATAGTTGTCACGAAGGAAAACAGTGGAAAACTTATAACTGAACCGGTTTACATCTATTTCGTCTAAGCCCTGAATAAGTTGGTAGATGCGGAACATTACAGGTATCGTGAGAGATATGTTCTGTTTTTTGATTGATTTGTATGAACTTGATTTCTAAAGATGAAAATGGTGTATTTGTGTTACGTTTTTCAGACGCAGTTTTGAGACTTAGGGTTCGCAAGGTTCATCGTTCATCTATGGCCCCTTCTGTGGAACTTATTTTGTCTTAAAAGTTTGTTGTTCAAATATATATGTATATTCTGTGTTTCTGCTTTTTGAGCGAATTTAGCGAATAAATATCTTTATTACTATTGTTTGTTTATGGAAAGTTTTTAACAATCATGTGCTTTTTGTATTTTTTTGTATTTTTGATTTTTTATATACATTATAGTAAATGATTCTGATCTTTTTCAGCCAAATAGGGTCTAAAAGGAACGTTGAACCTTTGTGAACCCTAATATTTATTTATCTTATTGAATATTAGAATTTTATACTGAATCTTGTTTTCTTTATAATAGCATAATTTAATAGGTATGGAAAAAGTATATATGTGATATATTTATACATTTATATTCTATGCGATATTTTGATTTTCATTCTATTTTGTTGCAATTAATTAAACCTTAAATTCTTTTGCTCATCTACTGGTTATATCTTTTTCTGTTGCCAATTTCCTTTTTGGATATACCATCGGCAGAGTATCAGTGTAAGGATCGCATACACGTGTTCCGAAGTCCAGCAGAGGGCTACGTCCACTCTCAAATACAGGATCAGATAGGTGATGTAGGCAACATAAACCACCAGCACGGACATCTCCATGATCAGTGCTGTACGTGTATTACCCGTACCCGATACGGACTGGAAGTATACATTGGCCGGGACCATGATGAGATAACCCGTACACAGTACCCACAACGATGGGACAGAAGCTTCCCGCAGTGAGGGGATATCCGTGTAGATACTTAATGTCAGGTTGGGAAACAGGGCAAAAAATATCAGTAGCGGGATAACGAAAGCATAGGCTATCCGTATATGCTGGCGGATCGTTCCTTGTACGCATTGCGTCTCTCCGGCTCCGATCAGGTTACTCACCAGTGAACCGCAGGTGGCAGCAAATGCCATAGTCATCATGAACGGTATGCCGGAAACATTGCGGATGATATTCGTAACAGCCAATGCACGTTCTCCCAGATGTTCCACGAACAGGAAGAATGTAAGCCAGGTAGACATGGATAGGAGGTTCTGTATCATTGTCCAGAGAGAGACCCCCAATATGCGTTTTAATATTTCCGGTTGGAAGGCGGGTAGCTTGTTGAGCGCATACTTCCGGCAGTCAATCCGCCTCCAGGTATAGATGATGAAGAATAGTACAGAGACCAATTCTGCCAATGACGAACCGATGGCTGCTCCGGCAATTCCCAGTTTGGGGAAGCCGAATTTTCCGAAAATCAGGATGTAGTTGAATACCACATTCGACAGTACCATGACAATGGAATTCAATGTCAGCGTTTTGGTTTGAGTGGTGCCCACGAAGAATGCCCGGAACATCACCATGATAAATGAGAAGAAGAAACCGAAGATGCGCCAATTGATGTAGCTGAGGGCTGCTTCATAAATGTTGGGCGAAGAGATGATGTTCTTCAATAGATGTGGTGAGAAATGCAGCGACATGGCAAATACGATTACCGCCAGCACCAATAAGAAATAAATCCCCTGATAGAAGATAGGGCCTATTTCATTGTATTGCCGTTCTCCGTTGCGCCGTGCCATCATGATCTGTGCCCCGATGCTGAAACCGAATGCCATCATAAAGATGACCATGTAATAGATACCTGCAATGGCTGATGCACCCAGTTCTATTTCTCCTACACGCCCCAGAAAGGCTGTGTCTGTCATTCCGATCATCTGCTCCATGACGAGACTGATCAAAATTGGATAGGAGATAATCCATATTTCCTTATAAGTATATTTAGTTTTCATTCTATTCTTTACTGTTTTGTCGTTGTCTGACTTGACATGCATGCCTGTATAAAAATCACAAAAGCCGGACTAACTCTTTCTTAAGTTTACCCGGCTTTTGCATTATAATGGAATAGCTTTTATCGCTTATTCTGCTGCTGTTTTGCTTTTGCCATCTCTTCCTGCTGCTTTTGCATAGCTTCAAGACGGGCGGCAAAGCCGGTTTTTTTCATTTGTTTCGGGTCTTTTTTCTTCGCTTCGAGAATGGCAAGCAACTTGTCTTCGTCGGTTGTTTTGCGAAGTACGATCATCGTACCCACGCTGATCAGCGTTGAAATAAAGTAGTAATAATTCAATCCCGAAGGATAGTCATTCAAGACGAAAAGGAACATTACGGGCATCAGATACATCATCCATTTCATTGCTGCCATCTGGGGCTGTGCACCGGTATCCTGCTGTTGCATGGTGAACTTAGTGTTCAGGATGTTGGTCACTGTCATCAACAGACAGAACAAACTGAGGTGATTGCCTAAGAATGGGATATGGAACGGGAATGTAATGAATGCATCGTAAGTAGACAAGTCGTCCGCCCAAAGGAAGCTTTGCTGGCGAAGCTCGATAGCGCTCGGCACAAACATAAACAATGCCATGAGGATAGGGAACTGTAACAGCATTGGCAAACAACCTCCCATCGGGCTTACTCCATACTGGCTATACAGGCTCATTACTTCCTGTTGTTTTTTCATCGCATCTTCCTGTTTCGGATATTTCTTGTTTATTTCATCTATTTTCGGTTTCAGTACGCGCATTTTGGCCGATGACATGTAAGTCTTCCAAGTGGCCGGATATACGGCGATTTTCACTATGATGGTCAGAATCAGCAGAACGATACCCATGCTCAGTCCCCAACCGGAAAGCCAGTCGAACACGTTGATGGTGATAAATTTGTTGATCCAGCGAATCAACGGCCATCCTAAATAAACCAGATTGTCGAGTTCCCATTTATCATCGCGTCCTTTATCAAGTGCTTTTAGCGTTTTGTAATGGTTCGGACCGAAATAGAAATACATGTCGGTAGCTTGTTTTCCGGTCGGATCGAAGAAAGTATTCATTTCTGCGGAATAATCTTTGATATAGCCGCTTCCCTGTTTCTCCATTCTCGACTTGACGTTTACCTTATCAAAGTCCTGATTGGCGATGAATACGGAAGAGAAGAACTGATTCTTGAAGGCAATCCAGTCTACACGTCCTTCAATCTGCTTTTCATCGTCTTTGGCAGCCGAAAGATTGTCTGTATCGTCATTGGCTATTTTGTACATCAACTCGGCCAGACGGTTTTCATAAGTGAACCCTTTTTCAAGTTGACGTGCACGTTGCGACCAAGAGATATCTACATAATCCGTTGAAGCGAGTTTTCCTGCCATACCTGTTGCCTGAATGGTGAATCTCAACAGATAACTGTCTGGCTTCAGCGTATAGGTAAAGTCGATATAGCTGTCGCTGTCGGCAGTCAGACGCATGGTCAGGCTGCTGTCGGTTTTGTTGACAACCTCAAAATAATAATCCTTTGTCTGGATGGTCTCTTTTTTATTATAGAAGTTGAAGTTCATTTCGGCATCACTGCCATTGAACAGCACAACCGGTTTACCATCCTGTCCGTTATAGTCTTTTAGCATCGCGGAATAAACACGTCCTCCTTTATTGTCGAAAGTGATTTCCACTAAGTTATTCTGAATAGTGGTGAAAGATTCTTTGCCTTGCATGGCATTGAAGAAAAGCGAAGTCGAATCTACCGTACCGGTGGCTTCTCCTTTCTCATTGGCCAACGCTGCTGCCGCTTTGGCTTTGAGGGCTTCCTCCTGTTTCTGCACCACTGCAATGGAGTCGTAGTATTTCTTTTGTGCAGCGATCTGTTCCTCGCTCGGACGGCTCAGAAAGCTGAAACCTACTAATAAGATAGCTATTAAAACGAGACCTGTTATGGTGTTTTTATCCATTTTTAATTCTTGATTATTTAATTATTATTTGCTGATTGCTGCCTTGATGAATGATACGAATAGCGGATGCGGATTCAATACCGTACTGCTATATTCCGGATGGAACTGAGTTCCTACGAACCATTTCAATGCGGGGATTTCCACAATTTCCACTAAACCCGATTCCGGATTGATACCCGTACACTTCATACCTGCGGCTTCGTATTCGGCTTTAAATTCGTTGTTGAATTCATAGCGGTGGCGGTGGCGTTCTTGGATATATTCGGTCTTGTAGGCTTCATAAGCCTTGCTGCCTTTTTCCAACGTACATTCGTAGGCGCCCAGACGCATCGTTCCACCCATATTGGTGATTGCTTTCTGTTCCTCCATGATGTCAATGACGTTGTGCGGTGTTTTTTCGTCCATTTCGCGTGAATTGGCATCCTTATATCCTAATACGTTGCGGGCAAACTCGATAGCGATACATTGCATACCTAAGCAGATACCGAATGTCGGTATGTTATGGGTACGGGTATGTTTGATAGCAACGAATTTACCTTCGATGCCGCGTTGGCCGAAGCCGGGACCTATCATCACGCCTGCCATGCCTTTCAATGCTTCTGCTACATTGTCCTCTGTCAGCGTTTCACTGTTTACAAAATCCACCTGAACTTTACAGTCGTTGTAAGTTCCTGCCTGTGAAAGAGCTTCGCGGATCGATTTGTAGGCATCCTGCAAATCATATTTACCTACCAGGGCAATGTGTACCGGTTCTGTGTTTTCCGCTTTATGACGGCGTTCGAGGAATGTGCGCCATGGGCCGAGTCCCGGAGTCTCGCCTACGGGAAGCCCCATCTTTCTCAGAATCGTTTCATCCAATCCTTGTGCCTGCATCAGTATAGGCACTTCATAGATAGTAGGAGCATCGATGCTCTGTACGACGGCGTTCTCGTCTACATTGCAGAATAGGGCTACTTTCTTGCGAAGGCTGGCGCTCAGTTCGTGTTCGGCGCGCAGTACGAGGATATCCGGTTGGATACCGGCGCTTTGCAACTCTTTTACGGAGTGTTGGGTCGGTTTTGTCTTTAACTCGCCGGCTGCAGCCAAATAAGGAACATAAGTAAGATGTACGCACAATGCATCTTTTCCTAACTCCCATTTCAACTGACGGATGCTTTCTACGTAAGGGAGTGATTCGATATCGCCTACGGTTCCGCCTATTTCGGTGATTACAAAGTCGAATTTATATTTATTGCCCAGCAACTTCACGTTGCGCTTAATCTCATCGGTGATATGTGGAATTACCTGAATCGTTCTACCCAGATAGTCACCGCGACGTTCTTTGTCAATAACGCTTTTGTAGATACGTCCGGTGGTGATGTTGTTGGCTTTTGTTGTCTGGATACCTAAGAAGCGTTCGTAGTGTCCCAAATCAAGGTCGGCTTCATGTCCGTCTACGGTTACGTAGCATTCTCCGTGTTCATAAGGATTCAGTGTTCCCGGGTCGATGTTGATATACGGGTCAAACTTCTGAATGGTTACTTTATAACCTCTTGCTTGCAGCAATTTACCGATGGATGATGAAATAATACCTTTTCCTAACGAGGAAGCTACACCACCGGTGACGAAAATATACTTTGTTTCTCCCACAGCTATAACTGTTTTAATTATTTGTTTACTATGATGTAATTCTTATAAGTCTAACGCATTAAAAACTGCAAAATTACAAAAAAATGGGCAAGTAATGAGTAATCGTTGAAACAAATTTATTAAAAAATGCAATTCGTTCTTTTTAAGAGGGAAGAAAGGGTGGCAAAAACAACTTTCCTTTTCTTTCCTTTTTTAAAGATTTTAATGTATTTTTGCGCTCAAATTACAAACGACATGAAGAACTGTTACATTTCATTATTCACATTAGCGATTATTTTATCTTCATCGGTGATGGCGCAAGATGCGGTTAAACCTGTGTTGGATAGTTTAAATAATGTAGTAAAGGCGGATACGTTGTTGCCGGTAAAAGTTGATTCGTTGCCGGCGGCGAAGCCCGATGTGCAATTGTCGGAAAAAAACGATACACTGCGGGCTGTAAAATCCGATAGGCCGTTGGTGGTGAAGACAGGTACGAAGCCGTCGTTAAAAGCTGTAACGCCCGTACCGGAGAAACCGGATACGCTTGCTGCGGGACTTCAGCCATATCTTATATTAAAACTGGATCCTAAAACAAATAAATTGGATACGGTTTCGATTTTGTATGAGAAATATATCGGGGCATTGAACTACTTGAATGACCCTGCTGTGCCGGAACGCTATATTCCGGTAAATCCCCAATATTATCGGTTGTTTACACCGTTGGCTTATTATTATTCTCCGATAGCGGAGTATTCTAAAATTGACTGGGAACTTCCTAAGATCGATACGGTATCTGTTGATTATTCCAAATGGCTGCCTTACAATGAAGATCAGTTCACCTCTTTGAAGCGTTCAAATAAAATTGTAGACCGCACATTGATGGGGGTTTACCTGAATGCACCCCAGCTTGTACGTACTACGGAAAAGCAGATCAGAAGCCGGAAAGTGTTCCGGGAAGATGTGAAGCCGAAAGCGAAAACAGAAGTGTTGCGTTTGTTTGATAAAGAGCCGATGGATGTGGGGGTAGGAGAAGCCGAATTGAAGATCAGCAAGCCAAACTGGTGGGTAACAGGTGGTAACGGTTCGTTGCAGATTACCCAGAACTATATTTCCGACAACTGGTATAAAGGAGGGGAAAGTAACAATGCGCTGTTGGCCAATCTGCAATTGTTTGCCAACTATAATGACCGTGAGAAGGTGCAATTTGAAAATATGCTGGAAGCGAAACTCGGATTCAATTCGACACCGTCGGACGAATATCATAAATATCTGGTGAACACCGACCAGCTCCGTTTGTATAGCAAATTGGGTATACAGGCAGCCCATAACTGGTATTATACCATTTCTGCTGAATTCAAAACGCAGTTCTGCAACGGTTATAAGGCCAATAGTGAAGAACTGGTTTCTGCATTCTTTGCTCCTGCCGATTTAGCGATCAGTGTCGGTATGGACTATAAACTGAAGAAGAAGAAATTCAACTTCTCTTTGTTCCTTGCGCCGTTGACATACAACCTGCGGTATGTGGGCAACAGCGAAGTGAACGAAACGAAATTCGGTCTGGATGAAGGCAAGTCTTCCAAGAATGATTTCGGTTCACAGTTTCAGCCTACTTTAACCTGGAATATTATTCCTTCCATCTCGTTTGATTCGCGTTTGAATTATCTGACCAGTTACAAATGGGTACGTATCGAGTGGGAAAATACAGTGAATTTTGTGCTGAACCGT
>NZ_HF991008.1:0-7314 GCF_000432295.1 Bacteroides sp. CAG:189 | reverse complement strand
CTGAACCGTTATCTGTCTACCAAGCTTTATGTACATGCACGCTATGATGACAGTTCGAAACCTGCCGAGGGGAAAAGTTATTTTCAGGTAAAAGAATTGTTGAGTTTTGGTATCAATTATCAATGGTAAACTGACTTTTAGTAAGCATAATAACACGGGCGACCCTATCAGGGTCGCCCGTGTTGTTTATCGTGTGCGGTAACAAAAAAAGTAAAAATAGCACTTTAACACATAGAAAAAACAGTTGAAAGCTTCGTAGTTCACAAATAATGCTTAAATTTGCCGCAATTTGTAATGTTCAGTTTGCAAAATGGCTAATACAATAAAGCATCAAGGTATTGTGGAAAACATAAACGGTTCCCATCTTTCAGTGAGAATTATCCAGACATCGGCATGTGCGGCATGCAGTGTCAAGGGACATTGTTCTTCTGCTGACAGTAAAGAGAAAGTGATTGATGTCACAGACCCTTCGGCACAGACTTTTCGGGTAGGTGAGCAGGTGATGGTTATCGGTGAAACCTCTATGGGGATGATGGCCGTGACACTGGCTTTTGTATTTCCTTTTATACTTTTAATACTTTCCCTTTTTATATTTATGGCAGTAATAGGCGATGAACTCTATGCGTCGCTTCTTTCGCTGGCTGTCCTTGTTCCATATTATTGTCTGTTGTGGCTGAATAAGACACGATTGAAACAAACATTTTCATTTACTATAAAACCAATAAAATAACTAATTTATGAATTTGATTCTGATTGCAGTAATTTCATTGGGAGCCATTGCGCTGGTTTCAGCCGCTATTCTGTATGCCGCTTCCAAGAAATTTGCCGTGTATGAAGACCCGCGTATTGCCCAGGTATCCGAAGTGCTGCCCCAAGCTAATTGCGGTGGATGTGGTTATCCGGGGTGCAGTGGGTTTGCCGATGCTTGTGTAAAGGCTGGTTCATTGGATGGAAAATTTTGCCCGGTAGGCGGACAGCCTGTCATGACGCAGATAGCCTCTATCCTCGGACTTGATGCAGGCGAAGCCGAACCGATGGTTGCGGTTGTGAGATGTAACGGAACCTGTGCCAACCGTCCTCGTACCAATGTGTACGACGGGGCGAAGAGTTGTGCGATTGCCGCTTCTCTTTACGGTGGTGAGACAGGTTGTAGTTTTGGTTGTCTGGGCTGTGGCGACTGTGTGGCCGCTTGTCAGTTCGATGCCATTCATATGAATGCCGAAACCGGACTTCCGGAAGTGGATGAGGCCAAATGTACGGCTTGCGGTGCTTGTGTCAAGGCCTGTCCGAAGGCGATTATCGAAATTCGTCCGCAAGGTAAGAAGTCGCGCCGTGTGTATGTGTCTTGTGTCAACAAAGACAAGGGTGCTGTGGCACGTAAGGCTTGTACGGTGAGCTGTATCGGTTGTGGTAAATGCGTCAAAACTTGTCCGTTTGAGGCAATTACGCTTGAAAACAATTTAGCTTATATCGATCCGAACAAATGTAAGTCATGCCGTAAGTGTGTGGAAGTTTGTCCGCAGGGAACCATTATTGAATTGAATTTCCCGCTGCGTAAACCGAAAGCGGAAGAGGCTCCTGCCGTAAAGGCTCCGAAAGGGGAAACTTCCGAAGCAAAGCCGGTTGCTGAAGCGTAAATAAAAGAATAATAAACAGATAAAATACAGAAATTGTATGTTGAAGACATTTTCAATTGGTGGTGTTCATCCACACGAAAATAAACTGTCGGCACATCAGCCCATTATCATGGCGGAGATTCCGTCAAAGGCGGTTATCCTGTTGGGGCAGCATATCGGTGCTCCTGCCAAACCGGTGGTAGCTAAAGGGGATGTGGTGAAAGTGGGCACTAAGATTGCCGAGCCCGCCGGTTTTGTTTCGGCAGCCATTCACTCTTCTGTCAGCGGAAAGGTCGCAAAAATAGACTCCATTATCGATGCCAGTGGTTATGCTAAGCCTGCTATCTTTATCGATGTGGAAGGTGACGAGTGGGAAGAAACCATTGACCGTAGCGAAACACTGGTGAGAGAGTGTGAACTGACAGCCGAGGAGATTGTGAAGAAAATTGCCGATGCCGGTATTGTTGGTTTGGGTGGTGCTTGTTTTCCCACTCAAGTGAAACTGTGTCCTCCTCCTTCGTTCAAGGCGGAATGTGTAATCATTAATGCCGTTGAGTGTGAACCGTATTTGACTGCCGACCATCAGCTGATGTTGGAACATGCCGAAGAAATCATGGTAGGGGTTTCTATTTTGATGAAAGCGGTGAAAGTAAATAAGGCCTTTATCGGTATTGAGAATAATAAGCCCGATGCCATTGGGTTGATGACTAAGGTCGCTTCCAGTTATGCCGGTATCGAAGTTGTTCCTTTGAAAGTGAAATATCCTCAGGGAGGTGAGAAGCAGTTGATCGATGCTGTGACAAAACGGCAGGTGGCAAGTGGGGCGCTTCCTATTTCTACTGGTGCCGTAGTGCAGAATGTAGGTACGGCTTTTGCTGTTTATCAGGCTGTGCAGAAAAATAAGCCGTTGTTTGAGCGGGTGATTACCGTTACCGGAAAGTCGCTGGCCAAACCTTCCAATTTCATGGCACGTGTGGGTACGCCGATGCGTCAGTTGATCGAAGCTTGCGGTGGTTTGCCCGAAGATACGGGTAAGGTGATCGGTGGTGGTCCGATGATGGGTAAAGCGCTGGTGAATATCGATGTTCCCACGGCAAAAGGTAGTTCCGGTGTTCTGATTATGGATCGGAAAGAGGCAAAGCGTGGCGAGATACAGAATTGTATCCGTTGTGCGAAGTGTGTGGGGGCTTGTCCGATGGGGCTTGAGCCTTATTTGCTTTCTGCATTGGCTGAGAATACAGAATTTGAAAGAATGGAAACAGAAAGAATCATGGATTGCATCGAGTGCGGTTCTTGCCAGTTCACTTGCCCTGCCAACCGTCCGTTGCTCGACTATTGTCGTTTGGGTAAAGGGAAAGTAGGCGCTATGATTCGTGCACGTCAAGCTAAAAAATAACGAAGTATGGAAAATAAATTTATAGTATCATTATCCCCTCACGTTCATAGCGGAGACAGCGTACAGAAGAATATGTACGGTGTGCTGATTGCCCTGTTTCCGGCTTTTATCGTGTCGCTTGTCTTTTTCGGATTGGGAGCCCTTATCGTTACGGCTACTTCCGTGGCAGCCTGTGTTTTTTTTGAATGGGCTATCGGCAAGTACCTGCTGAAAAAAGAAACTACTACTATTTGTGACGGTTCGGCCATCATCACCGGTGTATTGCTGGCTTTCAATCTGCCCTCCAATCTTCCTGTATGGATTATTATTCTGGGTGCGCTGTTTGCTATCGGTGTGGGCAAAATGTCGTTCGGAGGTTTGGGAAATAATCCTTTTAACCCTGCATTGGCAGGACGTGTGTTCTTATTGCTTTCTTTCCCGGTACAGATGACTACGTGGCCGGTGGTTGGCCAGTTGACGGCTTATGCCGATGCTACTACAGGAGCTACTCCGTTGGCAATCATGAAAGGGGTGATCAATGGAGCGCCGGGTGTGTCGCTCGACCAGCTTCCCGATTCTTTGAGTTTGCTTATCGGTCAGAACGGCGGATGTTTGGGTGAAGTGAGTGCGGCTGCGCTATTGCTCGGTCTTATCTATATGCTGTGGAAAAAGATTATTTCCTGGCATATCCCGGTGTCTATTCTGGTCACTGTGTTTGTCTTTTCGGGCATCATGCATTTGGTTAATCCCGAGTTATACGTGTCTCCGGTGATACAATTGCTTTCCGGAGGTTTGATGTTGGGAGCTGTCTTTATGGCGACAGATTACGTAACTTCTCCGATGAGTAAGAAAGGTATGTTGATTTATGGTGTTTGTATCGGTTTGCTGACGGTTATTATCCGTTTGTTCGGTGCTTACCCCGAAGGTATGTCGTTCGCTATTCTGATTATGAATGCATTTACTCCGCTGATTAATACATATTGTAAACCTAAACGCTTTGGGGAGGTGGCGAAGAAGAAATGAAAAAGTTAGAATCATCATTAAAAAATATGTTGCTGGTACTTACCGGTGTTACTGCCATTTCGGTAGCGTTACTGGCATATGTGAATGAGCTTACAAAAGGTCCGATTGCTGAAGCGAATGCTAAGACGCTCAGCGATGCGATCAGCATTGTAGTACCGGCATTTGATAACAATCCGACGGCAGAAGCTACGAAGGAAACGGTAAACGGAGTGGAGTATACTATCTATCCGGCTAAGAAAGACGGACAATGGGTAGGCGCTGCCGTAGAATCTTCGGCTATGGGTTTTGGCGGTGAACTGAAAGTGCTGGTGGGCTTCGATGCCGACGGCAAGATCTATGACTATTCACTGTTGTCTCATGCCGAAACCCCGGGATTGGGTTCTAAGGCTGCCGATTGGTTTAAAGAGGGCAACAAAGGGAGCATCAAAGGCATGAATCCGGGTGAAGCTCCGCTTACGGTAAGTAAAGATGGAGGGCAGATAGATGCCATTACGGCTTCTACGATTACTTCGCGTGCTTTTCTTAATGCCGTAAATGCTGCTTATGCTGCTTATAAAGGCGATGGTGATACGAACGGGACTACCGGTGCCACGCAAAAAGTTGTTGAACCTGCTGATTCCGTCAGTGTTAATTAAGAAAGGAGTATATAGATATGAATAACTTTAAAGTCATGATGAACGGGATTGTCAAAGAGAATCCTACGTTTGTGCTCCTGTTAGGTATGTGTCCTACATTGGGAACTACCTCTTCCGCTATCAACGGTATGGGTATGGGGTTGGCTACCATGTTTGTGCTTATTTGCTCGAATGTGGTAATCTCACTGATTAAGAATCTGATACCCGATATGGTGCGTATTCCGTCTTTTATTGTGGTTATTGCTTCATTCGTAACGCTGCTGCAAATGGTAATGCAGGCTTATGTGCCGGGATTATATGCTACTCTGGGGCTTTTTATTCCGTTGATCGTTGTAAACTGTATTGTATTGGGCCGTGCTGAAGCCTTTGCCGCCAAAAATAACGCAGTGGCTTCTATGTTCGATGGTATCGGTATGGGGCTCGGTTTCACCATTGCCTTGACATTACTGGGCGCCGTACGTGAATTTTTAGGAACGGGTAAGGTGTTCGACTTTGCCATTCTTCCGGAAGAATACGGTATGTTGGTATTCGTATTGGCACCGGGCGCTTTCATCGCATTGGGGTATCTTATTGCGCTAATTAACAGTTTGAAGAAGAATTGAGAAGAAATAGTGGTGTTTACCATCGCTTTTTTCATTATTCATTTTTTCATTATTAATTTAGAATTATGGAATATATATTGATATTTATATCGGCAATTTTTGTAAATAACATTGTATTGTCACAGTTCCTTGGGATTTGTCCTTTTTTAGGTGTTTCCAAGAAGGTAGATACTGCGTTGGGTATGAGTGCTGCCGTAGCATTTGTGCTTACGATTGCTACGATTGTAACTTTCCTTATCCAAAAGTTCGTGCTCGATGCTTTCGATTTAGGTTATTTGCAGACGATTACTTTCATTCTGGTGATTGCCGCTCTGGTGCAGATGGTGGAAATTATATTAAAGAAGGTATCTCCCTCACTGTATCAGGCATTGGGTGTATTTCTGCCGTTGATCACTACCAACTGCTGTATTTTGGGTGTAGCTATTCTGGTAATCCAGAAAGACTATGATTTGCTGACAGGGGTTGTATATGCTTTCTCTACAGCAATCGGTTTCGGCCTTGCTCTTGTGTTGTTTGCCGGTTTACGCGAACAGATGAGTCTGGTGAAGATTCCCGAAGGTATGAAAGGTACACCGATTGCCTTGATTACAGCCGGGCTGCTGGCTATGGCATTTATGGGCTTCTCAGGAGTAGTATAAGTAGGATTTAAACTACGGGTTATATAAGTAGCTACGGGTTATCAATTACGGTTTATAAGTCTTTTGTGTTTCATGACACAGTCACTTATCAGCCATAATTGATAGCCCGTAGCTTTTTTTGTATTCAAGGGATGTTTTTTTTACTCTGAAACGGATATTACAAATTAATTTTTTAAATTTGCAGACTGAACAAAGGAAAAACCGAAAAAACTAACCATATATAATTTTATGAAAGAAAGAATTTTAGTTACCGGTGGAACTGGTTATATCGGTTCTCACACAGTGGTAGAACTCCAAAACAGCGGATACGAAGTCATCATCATTGATAACCTCTCAAACTCGAGCGCCGATGTCGTTGACAATATTGAAAAGGTATCCGGTATACGTCCTGTTTTTGAAAAACTCGATTGTCTTGATTTTGCCGGCCTTGATGCCATGTTTGCTAAATATCCGGGTATTAAAGCAATTATTCATTTCGCAGCCAGCAAGGCGGTGGGTGAGTCTGTTCAGAAGCCTTTGCTTTATTATCGTAATAACCTCGTATCTTTGATCAATTTGCTCGAATTGATGCCTAAACATAATGTAGGCGGAATCGTATTCTCGTCTTCCTGTACGGTTTACGGACAGCCTGACGAACTTCCTGTAACAGAACAGGCTCCTATCAAAAAGGCAGAATCTCCTTATGGAAATACCAAGCAGATTAACGAAGAGATCGTTCGTGATACAGTAGCTTCCGGAGCACCGATCAATGCAATATTGTTGCGTTACTTCAACCCGATAGGAGCGCATCCTACCGCATTGTTAGGTGAACTTCCTAATGGAGTGCCTCAGAACCTGATTCCTTACCTTACTCAGACCGCTATCGGAATTCGTGAGCAGTTGAGTGTGTTCGGTGACGATTATGATACTCCTGACGGTTCTTGTATCCGTGACTTTATCAACGTGGTTGACCTTGCTAAAGCTCACGTGATTGCCATCAAGCGCATTCTTGAACAAAAACAGAAAGAGAAAGTGGAAGTGTTCAATATCGGTACAGGTCGTGGACTGTCTGTGTTGGAACTGATTAACACTTTCGAAAAGGCTACCGGTGTGAAACTGAACTACAAGATTGTAGGACGTCGTGCCGGTGATATTGAAAAAGTATGGGCGAATCCCGATTATGCAAATAAAGAATTAGGATGGAAAGCTGTAGAGAGTATTGAAGATACTTTACGTTCTGCATGGAACTGGCAGTTGAAACTCCGTGAAAGAGGCATACAATAAAGAGTGTATTATGCTCTATTAACATTGAAGAAATAAACAAATGCATAGATCGTTTGTTTATCAAGTGCAAATCGGCCTGAAACTTTTTTATGTGTATGCGAATATCCATGGAAAGTACATATGCCTCTCGGCATAGACAGGTAAGATTGCATAGTAGTTTTG
>NZ_HF991007.1:0-7509 GCF_000432295.1 Bacteroides sp. CAG:189 | reverse complement strand
GTTTTGGGAAGAATTGATGGGAAGCCTGCTTACGGCGCACATCCTCGACCTTTATGATATTCATGCACGCAGTCAGAATAACGTGCAGGTATCGGAACACATAACCTCGTTGCTTCGGAAATTCATAGAACTGTTATATAACGGCGAATATATCCGAAACCGAGATCTCGATTTTTATGCTTCCCGGCTTTGCATTACTCCTCATTACCTGTCGGAAATATGCAAAAAGGTAAGCGGTAAATCTGCTACTTATTGGATCGACCGTTTTACTCTTCAAGAAATCACTCGTTTACTGAGACAAAAAGAGCTTTCCTTAACAGCAATTTCCGAGTATCTGAATTTCTCGTCTATATCCTATTTAAGTCGTTATGTACAAAAACGGATAAAAGTGACACCTTCAGAATACAGGAATAATTTTTAATTCAAGAATAATAAGATACAGATAATACAGGATATCATTTAGAATAAAGTGCTATATAACATTGTTTTATATATAAATATACCGTAGTCGGTATTTGTGTAATACGACATTGCACATAATACAAATTTACCCCATTTTTTCTTCTGAAAAGAGAAAAATGAGTATTTTATTATGAACTCAATAAATAATCGCACTTTATCTGTTATTAATATTCCATCTCCACTTGAATGAAAACAGATTACCGAGTGTACGATTAATTTTCGGGAAATATTATCCAGTTTTGATTTGATATAACATGATATGTGTCAGCATGATAATGCGAATCAAAAATATAGTCATACCGACCTCGTTTTTAGTTACCCATATAACCAATAATTTTGTAAAAGATAAAAATGAAGAAATATATGAGTTAGTACTTGCTTGATGCATTTTATGATGATTTAGTAGGAGTTGATAGTTTATAAAACCTAAAATGTAATGCGATGAAAACATTAACAAACGCCCTCCTTTTCAATCTGTTTACCTCCTACTTGGAGGATATGGTACAAGTGGCGGAAGAATTGCCTGCCGCTTATGATAATTTTGTAACTCTGCTTGGAGAACTTCCACAAAATGAGAATCAAATATTGAAGCTACGTCGCTTGAATTATACCAAAATAGAATTAGTCTCTATGCAAATAGCATCAGAGCAAATGTTAGGGAAAAGACATGTTTTGTACGATGTGTTTATCGGTAAGGCATTATCTCTTCTCGATGCAGAGATAGAAATGGTTAAAGAGTTATTCAGATATGGGAATATTATCCCCGAATTGAAATCAGAAATAATAAAGGATGCAGAAAATAAATCTGTTGTCATGTTGACTTGGAACGGTACAGACAATGATTTGATTGAACTGGTGGCTGCGTTGATGGCTGCCGGTACAATAAGTTCGAGAAATGGAGACAAACTGACTGTGATAAGTGTAATTCGGGCTTTTGAGGATATGTTTCATCTGAAAATAAATGCACTATATACCAAACGGGGAAAAGTGTTTGACCGTTGTACAGATACTACTCCTTTTATTGATTCCTTGCGTGTAAGTTATAACCGGATGCTGGAGAAACGGTTAATTTAAAAGTCATATGCCAACGGACGCCAAAGCCCGACTCGAATTCCCGCTTTATTGTGGGTTGTCAGATGACGTATTTTCTTTGCAAACATTAAGTTATGCAAAAAGAATCAAGTTATGGAGCTATTGAAAGATTGGGCAGGCCGTTGGTTGCATCACCGGACCAGTCGAAGCGGGTAACTTACCCGTTTCGGCAGACAATAAGAATCAGCGTATGTCTGCTGTGGCAACGGATAAGAATACACTTTTCTTTCCGGGTTGTAAAAAGGGGTGAAAACACGCACCATCTACTTGTGGTATATGGTAAACTGTTTCTTCAGCTTCAGTAAAAAAGTGGAAGCATGGAGGGGGCAAGCTTTTCTTCATGCCATTTACTTTAGCGTTGTGGCAATGCACGACAAAATCCGACATTGATTCCGCACATTTGTTTTTACCGGAGAGTATGACTTATTTTGCCGGAGAAAACATCAAAATGTATAAACTAAAAACATCATGTATGGAACTGACTATTATTGAAACAAGCGCGTATCTGGAAATGAGGAAACAGTTCAGTCTGCTGGCGGTACAGTTGGAAGACTTCCGTAAAAAGGTTGCCTCACCCGCACCGGATAAATGATTGGACGCACAAGAGGTATGTCTGGCTCTGAAAATATCGAAGAGATGCCTGCAAAATTACAGGGACAACGGCCTTATCCCTTATTCAAACATAGGCGGGAAATTCTTCTATCGGGAAACGGATATTCAGGAGATATTGAGTGAAGGACTTGTAAAAAGGAAATAGGCTATGGCAGACATTATCACAAAGGATTCGGAAGAGTTCAAGGAACTGACCGGATGGATAAGGAGAGCGGGTAAGGCGGTTGAAGAAGCCACGGCAAGAATACGTCCCACGATTGCGGATGAGCATTACCTGACTGGAGATGACGTGTGCGAGAGGCTGCACATCTCACGGCGGACACTGCAAACCTTGCGTGATGAGAACATGGTGTCCTATACTACCATCGGTGGAAAGATTCTTTATCCCGAAAGCGGACTGTATGAGGTGTTAAAAAAGAACTACCGGGATTTCCGAAGGTTCAGGAAATAAAGAAAAGACAAAAGGAATGTCCCTCCGGCCTGCCCGCTGAAAGGGCATTCCTTTTGGTCGGTATTAGACGGCCAGTTTGTAAACATGGCCTATCTTCTCGCAAAGTTTGTCGGTATCTTCGCCCACTTTCGGATTGATAAGCTCGGCATATACCTGCGTGGAAAGGATGGAGTTATGTCCTAATACCTTTTGCAGGGTTTCCAACGGCATCCCTTTGAGAATGGCCAGAACTGCGAATGTATGACGTCCGATATGCGGGGTGACTTCGGTATGGCAATCGCACTTCTTGCCGATGATTCTGAGGCTGAGTAACATCGTGTTGTATTCGCCTACGGGGAAAACACTATCGGGGGAATCCTTCTTCTCGTCCACACCCCTGTATTTCTCAATAAGCTCAACGGCTATGGGCAATAACTTCACGACATAGGCCACTCCGGTTTTTATACGGTTGCCCATCAGCCATGTGCCTCCGTCGGAATCGGTATGGATGTTGTCGTAAGTAATGGCTTTGAGGTCGGCATATGCAAGACCGGTAAAACACATGAAGAGAAACATGTCCCGCATGGCACGCTGGCGTTTGTATTTCAGATCCACGTGGATGATTCTCTGTAATTCCTCTTCAGTAAGAAAAGACCTTTTCTTGTATTCCGGCTTGCACTCGAAGGATGTGAAAGGATGAACTCTCAACCACCCCTTTTCCTGTGCGATGTACATCAGCCATTTCAGGGTATTGACACGGTTGAAAGCGGTGGCATTCGCATTGCCTGCCGTGCCGAGCATCCATGTGTAATAATCCTCAATGAACGACTTTTCAAGCTCGTCAATAGCTATATCCTCAATGTTCTTTTTGGTTTTCATGAAAAGCAAAAGGCTTTTGTAGTCGGCAACCAATCCACGGTAGGTGCTTTCCGCCTTTCCTTTGCCTATCTTTTCTTTATACGATTCAATCTGTTCTCTGAAGAGCACCATAAGAGTATGGCATTCCTCTGCGAAACCTGCATAGCGGTTATATACTTTCTTGGCCGTAACAAAACTGTCATGGTCGCAGATGTACTGATAGTGCTTCGTTATCTGCGCCTTGATGTTGTCAAGTTCTTGATTCAGCGTGCGTGCTTCCTCGGACTTGCCTTTCGCACAGTTGGCTTTTACGTCCCATAAGGAAAGGGACACCGTTCTTTTACTGCTGAAACCCGCTTGGGTTCCATTGACTGTGATGCGTCCCATAATCGGGGCCTTACCATTTTTTACTGACTGGTTCTTGGTGTAGAACAATACTTTGAATGTGCTTCGCATAACTCAACTTTTTTTAGTTACAAATTTACTTTCTGTTGAGTTATCTGATACTATGCAAAAACGAGCAACAGATTGAAATATAATATATTATACTCCTTTTTATAGCATATTTGGCGGAGTTACGATTTGGTAACCTAACTCCTTTCCAAATCTGCTTTTTTTTGCTTTCCTTTTGCCTCCCTGCTAAAAAAATGTTTTATAACTATTTGATTTCTAACAGGGTTGCGTTATCTTTGCACATCTTTCAAAAATACTTGTTTTCAACAACGAGCAACGGAGTGTTTCTTACTGAGAAGCAAATAGAATATTCATAAGATGTGACAACTAATAAAGGTATAATAATAAAAACATTTATTAGTTGTAATGAAAAATGAAACGTGTTAGCAAAAAGAGGTTTTTTCTTTTTGCTAACACGTCTATGATAGAGCGGGCTACACTGGTCTTATAAATTCTCTATTTCTTCTACGGATAATCCGGTTCCCTGGACAATCATTTCTGTGGAAAGTCCCATCTTTTTTAAGTTACGGGCTACTTCGATCTGGCTTAGCTTTTTGCCTTCCTGCAATCCTCCCTGCAATCCTTCCGCATGTCCTTCCGCACGTCCTTCCTGCAATCCTTCCAGTTTAGCTCCGTCCAGCACATCATTCTGAATCATGATAGCATTCAGATGTTCGTCATAGGCATGCCGTTCTTCCGCGGTCATATTATAATAAATGAGTTTCTGTCTGGCTTCTGCAAGTCCCGGTGCTACGGTGTCCGGCCGTATTCTTCCGGTTTTCAAGTATTCTATCCATTCTTCGAGTGGGGTGACAGCGGCTTTGTCGAATTCGTTTACGCGAATTAGAAAATATTCGGGAAATACTTCGGCGGGTAACTTGGTCACTATGGCATCCCTCTCTTTGGTGGTGACCAATAGCTGATCACCGGTATGTACACCTAAAAACGTGTTTTGCCCATGATACAGGTAATCTTCTCCCCTGCCAATATCAAAATAGAGAATGCTGACGGAATATATCTTCTTCACTTCATAATAGCGTTCTCCGAGTGAGATATGCTCGGTAATTGCTTTCGCCACTCCATAAAGGATGCGTTCGAGATAATACAATTCACGAGTGTTTTGTATTTCCACAATGATGATTTCTCCTTTGCTGTTCTTCGCCTTGATGTCTGCACGGTTGAACTTGTCATCAGCAGTCAGTTGATTGTTTTCACTTTCGAGGATTTCCACTATTTTCACCTCTTCATTCAGCAGTACCGTCAGCAGCCCTTCGAGTACCCCAAAATTGGCTTTCTGGCGCAACAGTCGTTTAATTGCCCAGTCAAATCGGATATAGCGGTCCATTGTTTCCATAATCATCGTTTTTTATGTATCACAAAGATAGGTTTTTCTATTCGAAGTAACGCAGAAGTTCGTGTGAAATGTTTCTGTGTGGGTATTATAATTTTTACTTCTTATGATTTTGATAGATTTCAATCAGGCTATTACAAATTTTTTGTAAGTCATAAAGGTGATTTTTATTGTTTGAATTATAATCAAGACCCATTTCATTCATAAGAACATTTTCCAAATATTCCATCAATTCTTGCCGATTTGGAAGCAAATGGAGAATCATAGGGATGTATCCTTTGTATTCGTCCGTTGCTATGTTTTCGCCAACTCCAATAGGATCCCATTTTGCTAAAATATGATTTATGTCTTCCGAAACTTTATCCATAAGCTATTTTCACATTCTATAAATTGCTTAACTATTATGCAGGCTTAGGTACAATTGTAGATATGTTATAAATTCACTCGATATTTAGTTCCATCCATTGATAAGGAGATTCCTTCTCTCTCATTCTCAGAAAGATTGGCAATGGTAGATTCTATCTCTTTGGTTCGTTGAATGATAGTAAAATCAATAGTCCTAAAAGAAAAACTTCCTTCTAAAAAATTAATTCTACAAGCGTATTCTTTAGTACCTTTGGACAAAACTGATATATTGTGAGGTACTTGTTCTGAAATTATTTCCATACTATCAATGATTAAAGTCGTATTCATGACGATGTCTATATTTACATCCCATACATTGGAAAATACAAAAGTGCATGGGGATATATGTAAAAACGATATGTTCCATTTTGTAGCTTCCATGAAACGATCCAATCTACATCCATCAATAATTTGTGGCTTTCAGAAAGGATTCCCCAAGCATAGACTTTACAGTCATGTAAATTCAATTCTTTGAAATCTAGATATTCACACATAGCTTTCTTTTTTAGATAATCCGTTTTGGGTGGTATTGGGTATACATCTTTTCTTTAATATAAGCATGAGGAGTTGGTATTATATAATCTTATGTAGTTCGAAATGTGTATTTTCAATACGGAAAACTCTTTCCATATTGTTATTGTCCAACACAAGAACATATTTAAACGGAGGTGCTACAGTGTAAAAACCTGCTCTAAATCCTACAAACTTTTCAAATGAAAAGATGGAATTATTAATTTTTTCATTTGTTAATAGATCTGTTCCGTGATGAATGAATACTGAAAGATAGTGAGTTGCGGCTATATTGATATCGGTTATTCTACTGCTTATACCATTAAAATCTGCTCCATCTCCATAAACTTCCAGGTATTCGTTTAATGGCAGAATTTTTCTCTCAACCAATAATTCCCAATTTGCCTGCATCCAATCATTTATTGAATCTTCATTTGATGTATAAGTTCTTTCCGATAACAATGGAATAACATAGTTCCAACTTGCATTTAAGAAATCGGAAAAAGATTTGATTATTTCGTTGGCATTCATGGGTATTGATTATTTAAATGAGCAATTGAGAATAAAAATTCATCAGTAGCGAGTGTCTTTTATCGAAACCGCCTACTTCTCGCTTTATTTTTTCGGTATTTGGTTTGAATATTCAACATCCTCAAAATGAGAAGGAATCATCTCCAATTTACTAAAATCAACTTTCCATATATCTAATTCGAAAAGTTCGTTATCTTTATCTAAATATAAAGAGGCTATTACTGGCACTCCATCAATATCTTTAAATTGGCATTCGCTAACTTGCACCCCAAAATGGCGTTCTTTGTTGAGCGTATTGTGTGGGAACAGTGTTAAACTCCCCATTTTTCCATCATGTAAAGGAGATACTAATAAATCATTTTTCCAATTAGAAGGAATCTTTATATTTGAACGCGAAATCAACTCTTCCAAAAGTTTTTCTTCTTGCAGGTTTAATTCTCTCATATGGTTTGATATTACGAATTTGTTTTATATTATATCTTGATTTACTGTATAAGCTAATATTTTTTTGTCTAAAAAGCGTCAATCAACATGTCTAAGATTTCACCTTCTTTTGTCAATTTGTAATGCCTGTCAAATCCTTTTCTTTGTAATTGCAAATTTGCCCAATCTCTTATTTGATCAGCTATATCATCATTAACTTCAATCAAATAGACATTCTCTTTTTTATCGATTCTCAATTTTAGCATTAAACAGGTATTGCCTTTTATGAAATTATCATATAAATAGTTCATCTGATTTTGATTCAATCTAATTCTCATTTTTTGCTTCTTGAAGTTACGAAAAGAGTGTAATTTATTGGAAA
>NZ_HF991006.1:0-18490 GCF_000432295.1 Bacteroides sp. CAG:189 | reverse complement strand
TTAAATCAAAGTGTTGCGGAATTAAGGTTTAATTTAAAACAAAAGAAAAATGAAAAAACTGTTAGTGTCTTTGTTTGTAATGGTGGCAGTCTTGTCTGTGAATGCTCAAGATCTTTACATGGGTGGTGTATTTAATTTATGGCGTAATGGTGATGCCAATAGAACTAATTTTACAATTGCCCCCGAAGTCGGTTTTAACATTAATGAAAAGTGGNNNGAAGTCGGTTATAACCTTAATGAACAGTGGGCGGTAGGAGTTACGTTCTCTTATTCACACGATTATTTTGAGAAAATGAAAAGAAACAGCGTTGCTATTGCACCTTATGCACGTTTTTCTTATTATGAGAATAAGATTGTCAGACTGTTTATTGACGGTGGTCTGGGATTTTCAACCAATCGTATAAAAGGTGCTGATAAAGCTACCAATGGTTATGAAATCGGTTTGAAGCCGGGGATTGCTTTAAAGTTGAATAAGAATTTTAGTCTTATTGCTAAATGTGGCTTCGTGGGCTTCAGGGATGATTATTCGGTGACTGAAGACGGTTTTGGTATCAGTTTGCAGAGTGAAGACTTGAGCTTTGGTTTTCATTATGAATTTTAACAGACCGGTTTTGAAAGATTAAAGCGAAGATCCTTTATTTTCAAATCAGAAATAGGGAAGGGAGTTCCAATAAATAGGGAATTCCCTTTTCTTGTATGTAATATCTATTTGTTGTATAATTATTAACAATATGTTTGTTTTTAATGTATTTAAATAATATATTTGTAACATTGTTAACACAGAAAATGACTTTATATTAATTAAAAACATTAAAATTATGAAGAAAGGTATTTTATTAGTGATGTTCGCTTTATTGTCTTTAGCGGGTTTTTCACAAGTTTCCTGGAATGCTAAAGTCGGTATGAATATCAGTAACTTTACGGGTGATTTGGATGTGAGTGCTAAGGTTGGTGTTAAATTGGGGGTAGGGATGGAATATGCCTTTAACGATACGTGGTTGTTACAGCCTTCTTTGTTTTTGTCCCAAAAGGGGGCTAAGTTCAGTGCAACTGTTTCCGGTAATGAAGCTGAAGTAAAGTTCAATGCAATGTATTTTGAATTGCCGATTATGGCGGCAGCGCGTTTCAATGTGGCCAATAATACGAATATTGTGGTAAGCGCCGGTCCATATTTAGCTTGTGGAGTAGGAGGAAAAACCAGAACCAAAATGAGTATAAGTGGATCGAAGACGGATATCAAGGAAAAAACTTTCGGAAGTGACGCCTTTGATCGTTTTGATGCCGGTTTGGGAGTGGGTGTTGCAGCCGAGTTCGGTCGGATTATTGTAGGTATTGATGGTCAGTTTGGTTTGGTGAAACTGGCAGATCTGAACCTTGACTCTAACCCTAAAAATATAAACTGTGCTATTACTTTAGGATATAAATTCTAAATGGCCTAACTGCCTTGCTAACGCAACAAACTCCCGCTTCATTCATTAAGAGTAAAGTGGGAGTTCTTATATCGAATTGCTATAAATATCAATCAGCCAGCTTTTTCAACTTTTTAAAGTGTTCTATTACTGCCAGATAATCACGGTCACAACAAGCATCGAATTTATTCCAAACGTCTCCGAGTACTACGGCACCACCGAAACCAAAATCTTTTATTTCTAATATATTTTCTTCATTAATGCCACCGAGCGCCATTACTTTACAGTCGATAATTTTATCTTTCTGTGCTTGGCGTAGTTCTTCGGCTGTGTAAGTGGAGTAATAATTCACCTTCGAGATACTGTCGTAGATGGGACTCATGAATACATAATCGTAGAAGTGCTTTTTATTTTTCACCTCTTCTACCGAATGACACGAACAACTTACGTGCCCTGCATAGTCATGGGGCTCTTTAGGGTTTCTACTGTTTAAGTGGATTCCCATCAGATTGAATTCCTCTTTTAAGTAGAAATGTTCGTGCGTAACGATACGGTGATGAAATTTCTCCGGTATCAGCGTCAGCAGACGTTCTGAGTACATAGCAGGTGTTTCCGGTTTTCTAAGGTGTAGAATGTCCAGACCCTCTTCGAAAAGAGCAGTAATTATTTTGTCTTCTTCAACGAAGAAGGTGGGGGTGGTAACTACAATGAGCTTCATTTCTTTTGTTAAACAATTTGTTTAGCAAAGTTAGCAATTAACTATATCCGATGCCAACGTTTATAGTGAAAATATGTTAGATTGCCATGTCCGCAGGTCAATTGTCCATAATTTACCTGCCAAAACTTCTCCAAAACCACAGATTATTTTCAATACTTCGGTGGCTTCTACACTGCCTGTGATAGCAGGAGTAACCCCTAATACTCCTTTGGGCGGGGGAGGCATGCGTAGCATTTCTTCTTCATCGGGATAAAGGTCTCTGTATGTTTTGGGAGTATTTCCGTAGTTAAAAACGGATACTTGGCCTTCAAAGCCACAGATGGCTCCGTAGACGTAGGGTTTTCCCTGTTCTATGCAGATGTCATTGATCAGATAACGCGTGGCAAAATTGTCACACCCATCCACAACTATATCATAATCACTGATAAGTTCGCTTGCATTGTCTTTATTTAGGCGTCCCGGGCAGGAGTTCACAGTAATTTCGCTGTTGAGTGCGGTAAGATGCATAGCAGCACATACGGCTTTGAAATCTCCAAGTTCCTCTTCGGTGTATATCACTTGCCGTTGCAGGTTACTGATACTTACTTCGTCATTGTCTACCAGTCCGATAGTACCTACTCCGGCACCTGTTAGGTAGAGAGCGATGGGTGATCCCAACCCGCCGACACCCACTATCAATACTTTGGCCGCTTTCAGCTTGGCTTGTCCTTCGTTTCCTATTTCGGGAAGCATGATTTGACGGTTATAACGCATATTCAAATGTTTTTATAGTTGATAATGATGTTGCATAGCTTAGATGAAAAGCTGTTGTAGTTTAAATGAAAAGTTACCGTAGTAGTTATCTTTTCTCAATTGTGATACGAGCGTCTCACAATTGAGCGACACGCGTATCATAGATGTGAGACGCTCGTATCACAATTGAGAAACAACTACTGTTCAAGCTTCTTTTGAGGTAAATGTAGAATGAATAGTGTTGATGTTACTATACTCTTTTCAGATTGTCGAAACTTTGATCCCAGTCTTTCCATACAGGCTCGCGACCGAGTTTTCTCAGATCTCTTTCCACTTCCACGGCTTTGCGGTCATCATTTATGTGAAACTGTTCCAGGGTTTGCGGATAGCTGTAATATCCGCCCGGCTCTGTTTTGCTCTCAGCACTCATGGTAGTTACACCTAATGTTGCCATATGATTACGTATCTCGGCACTTTCGCGGGTGGAGTAGGAGATATCTACATCGTGATCGAAGATGCGCATAGCAAAGGTCAACTGTGCTAATTCGCGGTCGTTCATGATGATGTTGGGTTGGAAACCGCCATTTTCCGAAGGACGCATCCGTGGGAAATTGACACTATATTTGGTTTTCCAATAATGTTTTTGAAGATAACGCAGGTGGTAAGCCATCATTGTAACATCCGTACGCCACTCTTCCAGGCCGATGAGCACTCCCATGCCGATTTTGTGTACGCCGGCTTGTCCCATGCGGTCGAAACCGTTGACGCGCCATTCGAATTTGGACTTCATGCCGCGTGGATGATAGGTTTTATAATTAGCCTTGTTGTATGTCTCCTGAAAACAGATGACACCGTTCAGTCCGTGATAGGTCAGTTCTTCATATTCTTCCGCTTTGAGAGGCATCACTTCTATCTGAAGGTTGCTGAAGTAAGGTTTAGCCAAATCTAAAGCGCGTGCTATGTAGGGCACTCCGGCGGCTGCCGGATTCTCTCCTGTTACCAGCAGCAGGTTCTCGAAAGGAGCGAGCCGTTTGATAGCTTTGTATTCGTTTATGATTTCTTCATCAGTCAATATGGTGCGTTTCATAGGATTGCTAATGTGAAAACCACAATAAACGCATGAATTGGTACATGAGTTGGTGAGGTACAAGGGAACAAACATGGAGATCGTCTTTCCGAAACGTTCCATTGTGTACTTTTGACTGAGTCGCGCCATTACTTCCAGATAAGGGGTGGCGGCAGGTGATATGAGTGCCATGAAATCGTTCACATCACAGTGTTCTTTGCCTAATGCACGACGTACGTCGGCATCTGTTTTGGAATAGATGGCTTTCGTCGTCTCCTCCCATGATATTTTTTCTAATTCTTCTGAAAACATATTGATTCTACTACTTAACTACTTAATTATTTGATCATTCAACTACTTATCTACTTGACTACTAAATTCTTCCCCTGACTACTTCCTCCCCATTTTTTTCAATGTGTTTCGGATAGCAGTAGTTACTCCTTTTGTGAAGAATTCCGTTTCGGCATTTTCCAGTATGATGCGTAGTTCACCCATTAGCTCCGGTTCTTTTTCGCAGAGTCGATAGGCCATCTTGATACATAAGGCTTGCACACCGATGCTTTCGGCAGGTGAAAACATACGGTCGAAACAGAAATTTAGCAGGGGGACCGATATTGGTTCTTGTATCGGAAGATTGAAAAGTATGGAAAGATATAGGCGTTTCGAACCGTCGTGTTTGCAAGTCAGCAATCGGTCGGTCAGTTCTCCGTATAGCGGAATGAACCATTCCGGATGTATCTCACTCAGTTTTTCACACACCCATAAGGCGCGCCATGATACCAGTGGCTTACTGTCGGAAGTCAGTTGGTATATGTCGGGGAAATATTCCGGATGGTAGTTGATTTCCTTTACCAATGGCTTTATATCTAATTCGGAAATATGCACCAACAGCATATTACGGAATTCGTCTATTCTCTCCATATTTGCTTTATTCTTCTTTTTTAGTATTTCTGAGTTCACGGCTCAGACGCATGGCACAGAAGTTGGGGCCGCACATGGTGCAATACTCTCCGTCTGTGTGACGTCCGGCATGAAAATAAGAAAAAGCACGTTCCGGGTCGAGTGAAAGGTCGAATTGATCTTTCCAACGGAATTCATAACGGGCTTTGCTCAATGCATTGTCGCGAACTTGTGCCCCGGGATGTCCTTTGGCAAGGTCGGCGGCATGGGCGGCTATCTTGTAAGTGATGACCCCTACACGTACGTCTTCCTTATCCGGAAGCGCCAGATGTTCTTTCGGAGTGACATAGCAGAGCATGGCTGTACCTAACCATCCTATTTGGGCTGCACCGATGGCCGATGTGATATGGTCGTATCCCGGAGCGATGTCCGTGACCAACGGACCGAGCGTGTAGAACGGTGCATTATGGCATTTTTCGATCTGACGTTCCATATTCTCTTTTATTTTGTGCATGGGCACGTGTCCCGGACCTTCGATGAATGCTTGCACATTCTTTTCCCAAGCACGTACAACGAGTTCTCCCATGGTGTCGAGTTCGGCAAACTGTGCTTCATCGTTGGCATCGTGGATAGAGCCGGGACGCAGTCCGTCGCCCAGTGAAACGGCTACATCATATTGTGCTAAGATGTCGCAGATGTCATCAAAGTGTTCGTAGAGAAAACTCTCGCGATCGTGTACCAGACACCATTTGCTCATGATGCTTCCGCCACGGCTTACGATACCGCAAAGACGTTTGTCGGCCAAATGCACATTATGGCGACGGATACCCGCATGAATGGTAAAATAATCCACTCCCTGCTCACATTGCTCGATCAAGGTATCGCGGTAAAGTTCCCAAGTGAGGTCTTCTACCTTACCGTTCACTTTCTCCAATGCTTGATAGATGGGCACGGTGCCTACCGGTACAGGGCAGTTACGGATAATCCATTCGCGCGTTTCGTGAATATTTTCTCCGGTGGAAAGATCCATAAGTGTATCTCCACCCCATTTACAACTCCATACGGCTTTTTCTACTTCCTCGTCGATACCGGAAGTAGTGGCCGAGTTACCGATGTTCGTATTGATCTTCACAAGGAAATTACGGCCGATGATCATTGGTTCCGCTTCAGGATGATTGATGTTGGCGGGTAGCACGGCACGGCCTTCGGCTATTTCCCGGCGGACAAATTCGGGTGTGATATAGGTTTCGATGCCCAATTCTTCGCAGTTCATGTTTTCACGGATGGCTACATATTCCATTTCCGGAGTGATAATTCCCCGTTTGGCATATGCCATTTGGGTGATGTGTTCTCCTTCCTTAGCCCGGTATGGCAGGGCGATATGTTCGAAACGAAGATGATCCAGACTTTTATCATCACGACGCATACGGCCGTATTCGGAAGTGATTTCGGGCAGTTGCTCCACATCACCACGTTTCAGAATCCATTCTTCACGCATACGGGGTAACCCCTTTTTCAAATCCACGGATATTTCGGGGTCGCTGAAAGGCCCACTGGTATCGTATACATATATTTTCGGGTTAGGGGTTATAATCTTTTCGTCGCCATTGAAAGTCGTACTGGGCACTTGTTCCACTTTACGCATGGCTACCCGTATGTCGGGAAACAGTTTTCCCGATATATATACTTTCTCTGAACGGGGAAATTTTATCTTTTGTTCCATGTTATAAGCAATTGTTAATTAGTGATAAGTGATAGTATGTTATGATATCTTTTTAGCATGGAAGCCTATGAGTTAAGAAAAGCAGTTAATGGCGAACTGGCTTCAGCCATCAGGTTGTCGATTTGCATTCCCAATCCGGCTTCATAAGCCATGCGGCCCGCTTCAACTGCCTGTTTGAAGGCTTTAGCCATCTCTATCGGGTTACCGGCTACGGCAATGGCTGTGTTTACCAAACAAGCTGCTGCGCCCAGTTCCATTGCTTCGGCGGCATGGCTTGGTGCACCGATTCCGGCATCTACCACTACCGGAATATTAGCTTGTTCAATGATGATTTTCAGAAATTCTTTGGTTTGCAGACCTTTGTTTGTTCCGATGGGTGCACCGAGGGGCATTACAGTTGCCGCACCGGCTTCTTCCAATTGTTTGCATAATACAGGATCGGCCTGGCAGTAGGGAAGTACGACAAATCCCAGTTTTACCAATTCTTCGGTAGCCTTCAATGTTTCTACCGAATCCGGAAGCAGATAGCGCGGGTCGGGATGAATCTCTAACTTCAACCAGTTCGTTCCGAAAGCTTCGCGTGCCATTTGTGCGGCAAATACGGCCTCTTCCGCATTTCGTACACCCGATGTATTGGGTAACAACTGGATGTGCGGATGAATGATGTGTTTTAACATGTCATCCTCTTTATTATCCATATCTATGCGTTTCATGGCCACCGTTACCATTTCAGTACCCGATGCAAGTAAAGATTGTTTCATCAGCTCGTTTGAGTTGAATTTTCCTGTACCAAGGAATAGCCGGGAGTTGAATTCACGTCCCGCAATAATAAGCTGTTTCATGATTTATAATTTATGAATGATGATTTATAATAGGGAAGGAGATTAAAGGGGGATTGACAAGATCCGGGTGGTCTCTTCTACAGGGTTTTCGGCCTGCAGTATGGTACCGGATAAAGCAATACCGTTGACTCCTGTTCTCATGATATCCGGAATATCCTGATAAGTGATACCGCCGATGGCTACTACCGGAAGTTGTATTCCGGCCTGTTGCATCTGTGAAATGATGGAAGTGTATCCTTCTATTCCCAAGACAGGACTCAGGTTCTTTTTGGTAGTAGTGAAACGGAATGGACCTATACCTACATAGTCTGCTCCTGCACGATAGTGCATTTCTACATCCTCAAATGTATTGGCTGTTCCGCCAATGATGAACGCTTCGCCCAGCAGTTGGCGGGCTTCGGCTACCGGCATGTCTGTTTTACCCAAATGTACTCCGTCCACTTCCAGCTTTTGGGCCAATTCCACGTGGTCGTCCAGTATCAGAATGGCGTCATGTTCCTTACACATTGGTTTCAATTGTAGGGCAACGGCTTCCACTTCTTCCAGTGGCGCTTCCTTCATACGCAATTGTATCCATTTGCACCCGCCTTCAAGTGCCATGCGGGCAGAATCCAGATAAGAATATTTCTCGGTATGGTGAGTAATAAATTGCAGGCTGATCATAGTCTATCCTCCGCAAGCAGCTTTAATTATAACCAGATTGTCATTCTCGTGGAGTGTGAAACTGTCCCAGTCCGTACGCGGAATCATTTTGTTATTCGCTGCAATGGCAATGCCCTGAGTGGGAAGTTCCAATTGTACGGTGAGTTGCGTAATGGTAGAAGTATCGGCTATTTCCACTTCTTTGTTGTTAACTTGTACTTTCATCGCTACAAAATTAGGTTTATTGATGATAACGAAAGTAAATACAAAGAGAGTGCTATTAATATGGAGAGCGGTAATGAAGTAACACAATCCCTACGTCAGTACTAACTGCATCAGGTTCCAGGGTATGATCTCAGCCCGTCTTGCCGGGCACCCCTTTGTCTTTACGGCGGCAAAGTAAATGAAAAAGAAGCAGAAAAAAAATAAAACGAATACTTTTTTATTGTATTTCTGTGTTTTCCTCTTCCCGTTTTTTTATTGGATGCGAGAATACGAAGCGGGTTCCGTTTTTATAATTGCGATCTATCCAAATGTCTCCACCCATCTGCTGGATGGTCAGTTTACAGATAGAAAGCCCCAGTCCGGTACCTTGTACAAATTCGTTTAACTTCACAAAACGGTTGAATACGAGCTCTTGTTTATCGTCCGGTATGCCACATCCGGTATCTGTGACCGAAAAGAGGACGTAGCCGTCTGTCTCGTCTATTTCGAAACTCAGTATGATGCTTCCGCCTTCGGGAGTAAATTTCAGTGCATTGTTCAACAAGTTGATAATGACTTGCTGAAGACGGAGCGGGGCGGTATAAAGCGTATATGATTCGAGGGGAGAATCGAAACGGACTTCTGTATTTACTGCCTTGTTCTGGTTGGTTAACATTACCATATTTTGGCAATGACCGATGAGATCATACCATTCATAATCGAACTGTAGCCTGCCGGATTCCAAGCGGGAGACATCCAGCACATCATTAATGAGTTGGAGTAACAGATCCGAATTGGTCTGAATAATCGAGATGTATGTTTTTTGCTCTTCGGATGCTTCTATCGTACTTGTCAGCAGACTGGAGAAACCTACGATCGCATTGAGGGGAGTACGGATTTCATGACTCATGTTCGAAACAAAGGCGCTTTTCATCCGATTGGCTTCTTCTGCGCGTTCTTTGGCATGACGCAGTTCGATTTCATTGTCTTCCAATTTTTTCTTGTCTGTTTCCAGTTGTTTTGCCGATTCTTCCAAGTTATTTTTTAGAATTCTGGTTTTGAAGTAATAGTACAAAGAAACGAACAATCCGAGTAATAGGGTACAAAAGATGCCGGTAACAACCCTTACTCCGTTTTTATAAGTTTCAAAGAAAGTAGGTTCTTTATTAATGATAACAGCCCCTTCCGGTAGCTCTTTGTTTTCAAATCCCAATTCTTTTAATACTTTTGCATCGAACACATACCGGCATGGTAATGTGTTCAATTCCGGTTCGGGGTTTTCTTTTAAATCTAATATCCGATAAGCCTTTTCACCCATTTTCAGACCGATGTCTTCGTAATCGGGGACGTATCCTCCTATGGCCCAGTATCCTATTCCGGTAGCTGTCAGACTGAATACCGGCAGTGTCGGATTGGTATGTGAGAAAGCATACACCGAATTGTTGATGTAGGTCATCTTTTGCATATCTACCCGCCATATACCGAGTAGGGCGACAGAGTTGTCCGGCAGATTGTGTACCTTTTGTGCCGCCATGTCTAAGGTGAGTCTTCGTCCGTCGATGAAAGTGGTACCTATTTCCGGATATTTCTCCAATTCCTGTTTGACGTAAATCAATTGAGCCAGTCCGTTGTAGGTGTTATCGGAGATAAAGGCAAGATGTGCCATTTCCGGATAGAAATTCCTTATCAGGTGTATGTCACGGTCTACATGATATTTATAAGCGTAACATGCTTTCACGTTAAAACCTTTCATGCGTTCCAGCAAGTCGATACTGGCGGGGAGATAGGTACTGGCATTCGTTTCTTTGGAAGGCAGGTCGAAACTATGGCGGGGAGCCATGGCGCATAACACCGGTATTTTTTTATATTCTTCTTCCTCCAATGAAAAATAGCCGCTCCATGCTTCTCCGCCAAGCAGTATGATCAAGCTTACCTTGGGATGCTTGTCTATGATGTTTTTTACTATTTTCGGCCATCTCCAGGCATGTTCCAAACTGATGGCATTCATGTTCTCCACTACAGCCGGACAGGTACCTCCCAATTTTTGATAAGTCGTGATACAAGAGTTTATGTTATCATAAGTGTGCTTGCTGTCCGAATTGTAGGAAGTAATGAACAATATTTCCTCTTTGGAATTGATAATTTCCTGTGCATGGCTGTAGGGCGAATGTAGAGGAAGAATAATTCCAATGATAGCAAAAGTACATAGTAATTTTTTTCTATTCTTGTTCAAAGGAAGATGGTCTAATTTAGTTAGTCGATACAAATATATAATTTATATTTGTAAAAATGAGTTAGCGGATGAGTATTTCAGTGTGCCCGCATATCAATTATTTAATAATGAATACTCTTATTGTCTGGCAGAACAGCATTGAAACATAGATTAGATAAAAAAACGCCATCTTAAACAAGACGGCGTTCTCTAATGAATTAAATAAAAAAGGGTTTATTACATTCGTTTGTCAACTACTTCCCAATCTATGATATCCCATAAAGCGTTTACATGATCTGCACGGCGATTCTGGAAATCAAGGTAATAAGCATGTTCCCACACGTCAAAGCCCAATAGCGGTTTCAAGCCTGCACGTACCGGATTACTTCCATTAGCTTCTTTGGTGATATGTAACTTGCCGTTTTTGTCAACAGACAGCCAAGCCCATCCCGAACCGAATAAGCCTACTGCGGCGGCATTAAATTCCTTCTTGAAATTTTCAAAACTTCCGAAGTCACGTTTGATCGCTTCTGCCAACTTACCCGATGGCTCTTTCTTTGAAGGCTTCGGTGCAAATTGTAAGAAATATAATGTATGGTTCAGTACTTGTCCGGCATTGTTGAAGATAGCTCCATCCGGAGCTTTCGCTACAATTTCTTCTACTGTTTTGCCTTCAAATTCCGTTCCGGGTGCCAGGCTATTGAGGTTGTTTACGTAGGTTTGTAGATGTTTACCATAATGATAATCTATAGTTTGCTGACTGATTACAGGTTCCAGCGCATTGTTTGCGTATGGAAGTTTAGGCATTTCGTAAGTCATGGTCATAAATATTAAAGACATTAATAATGTATTCATAATGTTTGGTTATTATGTATATATCCTATTAACATATGAAAAGCCGTAAATGTTTAGAGCCTGTTTAATTTTTGCTCACATTGTTTTGAGAAAAAATTAGGCAGGCTCTTCTAATCGTGATTAAAAACGGGCGTTCTTTATTTGACTACTTTCTGTTCTGTTATTTCCGGATTGTTTTTTGCTGTTTTACGTATCCATTGTCCGGTTTGGTCATATTCATAATACATGTCACTATCTATTTGATTGCCATATTCATCGTACATAAAATACTGCGAGCAGATTCTTTTTTCATTATTGACCAATATTTGTGTGGAGACAATTTTTGTCAGATAGCCGTATTTGTCGTATTCATATACATCTGTTCGCGAACTGATTTGTGTAGGCAACGGATTCTTGGGGAGTGGCAATACGTATTGTGATTTTACTTTTTCTCCTTTGCTATCATACTGATGTACCGTCGATGAGAGCATTACGTCTTTATGATATTCTTTCTCTTCTATCAGTTTTCCTTGCCGGTTGTAACTTCTCAATATCAGTTTACCATCTGTGTATTTCAATGAATCGCTTTGCACCGTCCCTCCGGCATTGAATGTCCGCTCTCTTTTGTATATCTCTTTTTTGGTTTTCGTATTTATCTGTATTTCTTGTGCACATCTGTCTTGTGCATCGTAAAAAAATGATGTGTGAAATTGCATATTGCCACTGGTAATATCGATACCGGCAGGTTTCCCGTTTGGCAAGTAGGAATATACTTCCGTAGTAATTTTATTATTCAGCTTTGCTTCCGATTTCATCAACATTCCTTTTTTATAATATTTCGTAGAGGAAGGAGTAATCCATATTACCGAGTCTTCGAATTGACTGCGCAGTTCATGTGCTTTGTCGCGAAATTCTCTATACTTATGGGTCAGGAGAAATCCTTGGATTAGTTCCAGCTTACTACTACTGTTTATCTCCGGTTTCATCAATTCGTAATCCACACTGTCTTTGGTATATTCCAATTCTACAGTGTGTTTTCGCTTGCCTTCCTCCAGATAGACGGCATTCTCATACTCGTCAATACATTGTTTTTTAGATGCGAGTGCTCCCGCCTGTTGTATCATGGAAAAAAGATAATCATCATACAGCGCACGTACTTCCGGAGTATATTTACGGTTGGACATTCCGTTGTAGTAACGGTTCAAGGTTATATTATCGAAGAAGTTTTTAAAATTGGCATGGGTCGGTGCACGTTTCACGCTGTTGTATAGTAATTGGTTATACTCACTCATGAATTGCACTTTATACTTACCTTCCGGAAATTCATTGAAGTAGTTTTCACATTTGGCTGTGCTGCTTTTCTCCTCCAGATCCTTCATTAATGCATCTTCTCTTGTTTTATAGAAAATATCCATTTGCGCCTGTGGAATCGGATATTTACCATTTTTGGCCCCTTCTATCAGTTGTTTACTCAATGAAAGCTTATCATTTGAAGCGTCCAGAATTTCTGTTATTACACTGTTTGTCCGGTCTCGCAGAGGGCCAAAATCAATTTCTGTCTCGTTGCAAATAGCCGGCAGACTTCCTTTGACGGCTTTAGCATAAGCAGGATAGTAATCAATGGCGCTTTTACTGTCCGGTTGAGTCCATAGGCGAGTCATGATATCCATTAGTTCTACCTCGGCGGCAAATGTCTGGGCTGTTTTCTCGTCCAGTTTCTCGCGGCCTTTTTGAAATTTTTCGATTTCATTATCACTCAAGAACTTCAGGAGTTTTCCAACGCGGTCCTGTTTTTGTGCCATGAGTTGTGATGTTCCTATTGTCATGCTTATGATGAAGATGGCAACTAAAGAGAGACTCTTTTTTATCATACTTGTTTTCTTTGAGGTTAAGTCACAAAAGTATATAAAATTCTATATATTGTCAAATGAATGTTATAAATTTGCCGCTATGGAAAGAAACTACCTCGAAGAACTGAACGAAAGTCAGCGTAATGCGGTGCTTTACAATGACGGGCCATCACTTGTGATAGCAGGTGCAGGTTCCGGTAAGACCCGTGTACTGACCTATAAAATAGCCCATTTGTTAGAGAATGGATATAATCCATGGAATATTTTGGCACTTACCTTTACTAATAAAGCTGCACGTGAAATGAAAGAACGTATCGCTCGTCAGGTAGGCGAGCAGCGTGCCCGTTATCTTTGGATGGGAACGTTCCATTCTGTTTTTTCGCGGATTCTTCGTGCCGAAGCCCAGCATGTCGGATTTACTTCACAGTTTACTATTTATGATTCGGCTGATAGCAAGAGTCTTTTACGTTCTATCATCAAAGAGATGGGGTTGGATGAAAAGACCTATAAGCCCGGTATGGTGCAGGCGCGTATCTCTAATGCCAAGAACCATCTGGTTTCTCCTTCCGGTTATGCAGCGAATAAGGAAGCCTTTACAGAAGATCAGGCAGCCAAGGTTCCTGCACTTCGCGATATCTATCGTCGTTATTGGGAACGTTGCCGCCAGGCAGGAGCTATGGATTTCGATGATTTGCTTGTGTATACCTATATATTATTCCGTGATTTTCCGGAGGTACTGGCACGTTATCGTGAGCAATTTCGCTATGTGTTGGTAGATGAGTATCAAGATACGAATTATGCCCAGCACAGCATCGTGCTCCAGCTTACCAAAGAGAGTCAGCGTGTATGTGTGGTAGGCGACGATGCTCAGAGTATTTACTCTTTCCGGGGAGCGGATATTGATAATATTTTGTATTTTACGAAGATTTATCCGAATACGAAAGTGTTCAAGCTGGAACAGAATTACCGTTCCACTCAAACCATTGTTTGTGCTGCCAATAGCTTGATTGCGAAGAATGAGCGGCAGATACGTAAGGAGGTGTTTTCCGAAAAGGAAAAGGGAGAGGCTATTGGTGTGTTTCAGGCTTACAGTGATGTGGAAGAGGGGGATATTGTGACGAATCAAATAGCGGCTTTGCGTCGTGAGCACGACTATTCTTATTCCGATTTTGCTATTTTGTATCGTACGAATGCCCAAAGCCGTATTTTTGAAGAAGCTTTGCGTAAACGGGGAATGCCTTATAAAATTTATGGCGGACTTTCATTTTATCAGCGTAAAGAGATCAAGGATGTGATTGCTTATTTTCGTTTGGTGGTAAATCCTAATGATGAGGAAGCTTTCAAGCGTATCATTAATTATCCTGCCCGTGGTATTGGTGACACTACGGTAGGAAAAATCATAGCGGCTGCTACGGAGAATAATGTCAGCTTATGGGCTGTTCTTTGCGAACCTTTGACTTATGGTCTTACTATTAATAAAGGTACACACAATAAATTACAAGATTTTCGTGGACTTATAGAAGAGTTCATCTCTACACAAAGCGAGAAGAATGCTTATGAAATAGGTACGGAAATTATTCGTCAATCCGGCATTATCAATGATGTCTGTCAGGATAATCTGCCCGAAAATTTAAGTCGCAAGGAGAACATAGAGGAATTGGTTAACGGTATTAATGACTTTTGTGCTGTCCGGCAGGAAGAAGGGAATCCCAATGTGTCTTTAACCGATTTTCTTTCGGAGGTTTCTTTACTTACCGATCAAGATTCCGATAAGGAGGGAGACGGTGAAAAAATAACTCTTATGACCGTTCATTCTGCTAAAGGACTTGAATTTGGCAATGTGTTTGTGGTGGGAATGGAGGAAAATCTTTTTCCAAGTGGGATGGCCGGAGATTCTCCCCGTGCGATGGAGGAGGAGAGACGACTGTTTTATGTAGCCATTACCCGTGCCGAAGAGCATTGTTTTCTTTCATTCGCCAAAACCCGTTTCCGTTATGGAAAGATGGAATTCGGTACCCCGAGTCGTTTCCTTAGGGATATCGATACTCGTTTTCTAAAATTGCCGCATGAAGCCGGATTGGGAAGGCAGATAGATGAAAGTGCCGAACGTTTCCGTCGCGAACGTCCCAAAGTACAACTTATTAATCCAACGTTGTCTCCGCGTAATTTGAAGAAGATAGACCCGACAGTTTCTTCTGCGGCTGGTACTGTGTCATCTGTCCGTTCATCCGGAACGCCGGCTGCTGTTGGTGGAGCTTTGCCTGTATCTGTGCAGCCGGGACAACAAATCGAGCATGAACGTTTCGGGTTGGGAGAGGTGCTGCAAGTAGAAGGAAACGGTGATAATGCCAAAGCTACTATTCGCTTTAAAAATGCAGGTGAGAAGCAACTATTATTGCGCTTTGCACGTTTTAAAGTTATAGGGTGATATTTCATAATTACCGCTTGCCGTACTTTTTTTGCGGGAAGCACAAAATAAGTGAGCCATGAAGAAGCTAATTGTTTGGATGATTTTGTCCACTTTTTTATTGAGTGGTTGTGTTAGCGGACGTATGTCCGGAAATCCCGGAGCCGTTGTGGCGGGAGCTTCTATTGGAGGTTCGGTGGGAAGTGCTATCGGTGGTCTTATCGGTGAGAATAATCATGGATGGAGAGGTGGTTATCGCGGTTCGGCTATCGGTACTATTGTAGGAACCGTTGCCGGTGCTGCTATCGGGAATGCCGTATCGACACCTCGTAACAGGGAAGAGGGTTATGTGGAAATAACGGAGAAACGATATAATTCCAAACCTCAGTCTCAGCGTCCGGCACAGATACCGGATTTGAGGATACGGAATATCCGTTTTATCGATACGAACCGTAATCATGTGATTGATGCCGGTGAAAATAGTAAGGTGATTTTCGAAGTGGTGAACGAAGGACGTACTCCCGTCTATGATATCGTACCTACGGTTGAAGAGATAACCGGGATGAAGAATATTTATATTTCTCCGTCAGTGATGATAGAAAAGATAGCTCCCGGTGAGGGGATACGTTATACTGCTACCGTATATGGTGGCGAGAAATTGAAAAATGGTGAAGTAGTGCTGCGTGTTACGGTAGCTGCCGGAGATTATTCCGAATGTGATTGGCAGGAATTTTCATTGCCGACTCAGAAAAGGGGGAGATAAATAGTGCTTGTTTTTGCTTTATTGTACTGTTTTGGAATTGAAATAGCGATTATGAGAAATATTGGAACTTCGTTCAGCACATTTTAATTGTACCGGATGGGAATCCGGACATTCTTATAAATGCAGATGGATGTACATGATCATAAGTGTTCAATTTGACCTTTGTATTCATCTGCATTTATAAGAATTTTAGTGTAATGGCTATTTTATTAGCTTTTATCAGGAGTACTTACCAATTGTTTCCGGAATTTTCCGTTCCAATGAGTCTTTCTACTTTTTGTCTATATAGATTTGCTCCTTCCGCTATGTTTTTTGCAGCATCGGTTGTTCCCATGCCGTAGGCTATAATCGGTGTCTGCCACACCATACCTGCGTGTATAGCACCTACTTGATAAGGTCGTAGTAATTCGTCTACGGTAAAGCGATTTCTTCCTCCACTCCGGTATGCTTCAAACTCTGAACCGGTAGTGGTTACCACCATTAATGGTTTTCCTGCTACTGCAGGTGTTTTTGCCAGATAGGTAAATACCTCATCTTGCCATTTCTTCAGTAGCGACGGTGCGGACATCCAATAAAATGGGAATTGATAGATAACAGCAGCAGCGTGTGAAATGATTTTACTCCATTCGTCCACATTGAAAGTACTTTCATTGTGCAGTTCGTACAGATTATATACAGCCACTTCGTCCATGTCCTTTACAGCATCCGTTAATGCCTTGTTTGCTTGTGACTCTTTCATGTTGGGATGCGCCAGGAGAATCACTACTTTCTTTAAATCTTTATCCATAACGTTTTCTTAATTTTTTGTGAAGAATCAAATCATTTCGTAAAGGTAGGAAATATTGGAAAACATTACGTACTTTTGCATCATTATTCTATCTACTAACTACTAAATTTTATATTCCGATATGATAGACTTTACCCGATTTCCTTCTCCTTGTTATATCATGGAAGAAGAGTTGTTGAGAAAGAATCTGAATCTGATAAAAAGTGTGGCCGATAGAGCAGGAGTAGAAATCATCCTTGCTTTCAAATCTTTTGCTATGTGGCGTTCTTTTTCTATATTCCGTGAGTATATCGCACATTCTACGGCGAGTTCTGTATACGAGGCCCGGTTGGCTTTAGAAGAGTTTGGAAGTAAAGCACACACTTATTCACCGGCATATACTGAGTCGGATTTTCCCGAGATCATGCGTTGTAGCAGTCATATTACTTTTAATTCTCTGTCACAGTTTCGGTGTTTTTATCCCTTGGTTGTAGCTGAGGGAAAGAATATCTCTTGCGGCATTCGTATTAATCCCGAATATTCTGAGGTTGAAACGGAATTATATAACCCTTGTGCTCCCGGTACCCGTTTCGGCATTACTGCCGATTTGTTGCCTGATATTCTTCCGGAAGGAGTTGAAGGTTTTCATTGTCATTGCCATTGTGAATCTTCTTCTTTCGAACTGGAACGTACTTTGCAGCATCTTGAAGCGAAGTTTTCCCGTTGGTTTCCGCAGATAAAGTGGCTGAATTTAGGGGGAGGGCATCTCATGACCCGTAAAGATTATGATACGGAACATCTTATTCGTTTGCTTCAAGGGCTGAAATCCCGTTATCCTCATATGCGTATCATTCTTGAGCCCGGTTCGGCCTTTACTTGGCAGACGGGGGTATTGACTTCCGAGGTTGTGGACATTGTAAAGAGTCGTGGTATTAAAACTGCCATACTGAACGTCAGCTTTACTTGCCACATGCCCGACTGTCTTGAAATGCCTTATCAACCTGCGGTGCGCGGAGCGGAAATGGGAAATGAGGGGCCTTATGTTTACCGTCTCGGCGGTAATTCCTGTTTAAGCGGCGATTATATGGGATTGTGGAGTTTTGATCATGAATTGCACATCGGTGAACGGATTGTATTTGAAGATATGATACATTACACGATGGTCAAGACAAACATGTTCAATGGCATTCATCATCCTGCCATTGCATTGTGGACAAAAGAAGAAACAGCCGAAATATACAAAGAGTTTTCTTATGAAGATTACCGTGACAGAATGAGTTGATAATCAAATAAATTATTTTTCGGAGTGGGTAAAGAATATATTTTCTTGCGAAAAAAGTATGCAGAATGTTTGCACGTTTAGAGAAAATCCCTACCTTTGCAACCGCAAACGAAAAATGCGGAAATAGCTCAGTTGGTAGA